>NZ_JBIWFI010000010.1:0-49735 GCF_044762985.1 Streptomyces sp. NPDC096339
GCCCCGGCGTGTCCCGCGCCCTCCACCCCCGCGGGGGGCGGGGGGGGGGCGGCGGGGGCCCCCCCAACACCCCCCGCGGGGGGGGCGCCCCCCCCGGGGGGGCCGGGGGCCGCGCCCGTGGGGCGGTGCTCCACGGGCGCGGCAGGGGATGGGCGGGGGCTACGCGCGAGCGGCAGCGGCGTCGGCCGCCTGGGCCTTCAGCGCGCGCTCGACGCCCGAGCGGGACTCCGACACCAGCCGCCGCAGCGCGGCGTTCGGCTCGGCCGAGGACAGCCACGAGTCCGTCTGGTCCAGCGTGGCCTGCGAGACCTGGAGCGACGGGTACAGACCCACCGCGATCTGCTGCGCGATCTCGTGGCTGCGGGACTCCCAGACGCCCTTGAGCGCCGAGAAGTACTTGTCCGCGTACGGGGCGATCAGCTCGCGCTGGTCCGTCTGGACGAAGCCCCCGATCACCGCCTCCTGCACGGCGTTGGGGAGCTCCGAGGACTCCACCACCGACGCCCACGCGGCAGCCTTCGCCTCGGCCGTCGGACGCGCCGCCCGCGCCGTCGCGGCGTGCCGCTCGCCGGCCGCCGTCGCGTCCCGCTCCAGCTCCGCCGCGATCGCCGCCTCGTCGGCGCGGCCCGTGGCCGCCAGCCGCTCCAGGAACGCCCACCGCAGCTCGGTGTCGACGGCCAGGCCCTCGACCACGGCCGAGCCGTCCAGCAGCGCCGACAGGAACGCCAGCTGCTCCTCCGTACGGGCGGTGGCCGCGAAGGCACGCGCCCACGCCAGCTGGTGGTCGCTGCCCGGCTCCGCCGCACGCAGGTGCTCCAGCGCGGCCCCGGTCCAGGCCGCCAGGCCCTCCTCCCGCCACGCCGGGTCGGCGTACAGGTCGACGGCCAGCTTCACCTGGCGGTGCAGGGACTGGACGACGCCGATGTCCGACTCCTTGCCGATGCCCGACAGGACGAGGGCCAGGTAGTCGCGGGTGGCCAGCTCGCCGTCGCGGGTCATGTCCCAGGCCGAGGCCCAGCACAGCGCGCGCGGCATCGAGTCGGTGAAGTCGCCCAGGTGCGCGGTGACCGTCGCGAGGGACTCCTCGTCCAGGCGGACCTTGGCGTACGACAGGTCGTCGTCGTTGAGCAGCACGACGGCCGGACGCGCACGGCCCAGCAGCTCCGGCACCTCCGTCAGCTCGCCGTCGATGTCCAGCTCGATCCGGTCCGTGCGGACCAGCTTGCCGCCGTCCAGGTCGTAGAGGCCGACCGCGATCCGGTGCGGGCGCAGCGTCGGCTCGCCCTTGGCGCCGGCGGGCAGCGCGGGCGCCTCCTGGCGGATGCCGAAGGCGGTGATCACACCGTCCGCGCCGGTGGTGATCTCGGGACGCAGGATGTTGATGCCGGCCGTCTCCAGCCACGCCTTCGACCAGGCGGTCAGGTCGCGCCCAGAGGTCTCCTCCAGGGCGCCCAGCAGGTCGGACAGACGGGTGTTGCCGAAGGCGTGCGCCTTGAAGTAGGCCTGCACGCCCTTGAAGAAGGCGTCCATGCCGACGTAGGCGACGAGCTGCTTGAGCACCGAGGCGCCCTTGGCGTACGTGATGCCGTCGAAGTTGACCAGGACGTCGTCGAGGTCACGGATGTCCGCCATGATCGGGTGCGTGGACGGCAGCTGGTCCTGCCGGTACGCCCAGGTCTTCATGGAGTTGGCGAAGGTGGTCCACGCGTGCGGCCACTTCGAGCCCTCCGCGTACGCCTGGCACGCGATGGACGTGTAGGTGGCGAAGGACTCGTTCAGCCACAGGTCGTTCCACCACTCCATGGTGACGAGGTCGCCGAACCACATGTGGGCGAGCTCGTGGAGGATGGTCTCCGCGCGCACCTCGTACGCGGCGTCCGTCACCTTCGAGCGGAAGACGTACTGGTCGCGGATGGTGACCGCGCCCGCGTTCTCCATCGCGCCCGCGTTGAACTCCGGGACGAAGAGCTGGTCGTACTTGGCGAACGGGTAGTCGTAGGCGAACTTCTCCTGGAACCAGTCGAAGCCCTGCCGGGTCACGTCGAAGATCGCGTCCGCGTCGAGGAACTCGGTGAGCGAGGGACGGCAGTAGATGCCGAGCGGGACGGACTGCCCGTCCTTGCCCTCGTACGAGCTGTGCACCGCGTGGTACGGGCCCACGATCAGGGCGGTGATGTACGAGGAGATGCGCGGGGTCGGCTCGAAGGCCCACACCCGGTCCTTCGGCTCGGGCGTCGGGGAGTTCGAGATGACCGTCCAGCCCTCGGGGGCCGTCACGGTGAACCGGAACGTCGCCTTCAGGTCGGGCTGCTCGAAGCTGGCGAAGACGCGCCGCGCGTCCGGCACCTCGAACTGGGTGTACAGGTAAGCCTGCTGGTCGACCGGGTCGACGAAGCGGTGCAGACCCTCGCCCGTGTTGGTGTACGCGCAGTCCGCGACGACGCGGAGCTCGTTGGCCCCGGCCTCGAGCCGGCTCAGGGCGATCCGGGAGTCCCGGAAGACCGCCGCGACATCCAGCGACCTGCCGTTCAGGACGACCTCGTGCACGGCCGGGGCGACCAGGTCGATGAAGGTCTCGGCCCCGGCCTCGGCCGACTGGAAGCGCACGGTGGTCACGGAGGGGTAGGTGCCACCCTCCTGAGCGCCGCTGAGATCGAGCTCGATCTCGTACGAGTCGACGGTGAGCAGCTTGGCCCGCTGCTGGGCCTCTTCACGGGTGAGATTCGTGCCGGGCACGCGTTCATCTCCTTTGATGGTGACGTTGCCCGGCCATCCTTCCATGCGGTCCGCGTCGCCGGGCCGGAGTAATCCACGGGCGAACGCGACGTCGGATTCCCGCCGGACTCCGGCGGGCGGCGCCGCCATGCTGACCGACATGGACAGCAGGTACTGGGCCAGGCCCATCGAGAAGACGGCGCTCGAAGAGCTCCGGGTACGGGACGACGCCGGACGGGAATGCCTTCCGTACCGGGACGAGGAGGGCGGGGCGCCCCTGCGCTGCTGCCTGCGGGCGAGCGGGGCGGGCGAGCGGATCGCGCTCGTCTCGTACGCGCCACTGCGCCGCTGGGCGGCCGGTACGGGCGCGGACCCGGGGGCCTACGACGAGCAGGGGCCGGTCTTCATCCACGCCGAGGACTGCGCGGGGCCCGGCGCGGGCGGCGGACACCCCTTCGCCCGCGCCGGCGTGCAGCGCACCGCCCGGCGGTACGACGCCCGCGGGCACATCCTCGGCGGGCGGGTCCTCAACCTCGGGGAAGACCCCGACGGGGTGATCGAGCGGGCCCTCGACGAGGCCTTCGCGGATTCCGCGGTCGCCCTCGTGCACCTCCGCGCCGCCGAGTTCGGCTGCTTCCTCTTCGAGGTCCGCAGGCCGTGACACGGGGAAGGGGGCGGGCGCCGTACGGCACCCGCCCCCTTCCCGTCGCGCTGCCCGCAGGTCAGCCGCGCAGCTCCTCGGCCACGAGCTCCGCGATCTGCACCGCGTTCAGCGCGGCGCCCTTGCGGAGGTTGTCGTTCGACAGGAACAGCGCGAGGCCGTTGTCCACCGTCTCGTCGGCGCGGATGCGGCCCACGTACGAGGCGTCCTTGCCGGCGGCCTGGAGAGGGGTCGGGATCTCCGACAGCTCGACGCCCGGGGCGTCCTTCAGCAGCTCGTAGGCGCGCTCGACGCTGATCGGGCGGTCGAAGCGGGCGTTGATCTGCAGCGAGTGGCCGGAGAAGACCGGCACGCGCACACAGGTGCCGGACACCTTGAGGCCCGGGATCTCCAGGATCTTGCGGGACTCGTTGCGGAGCTTCTGCTCCTCGTCGGTCTCGAAGGAGCCGTCGTCCACGATCGAGCCGGCGAGCGGCAGCACGTTGAAGGCGATGGAGCGCTTGTAGACGCCCGGCTCGGGGAACTCGACGGCCTCGCCGTCGTGCACCAGCTTGGTCGCGTCGGCGGCCACGGCCTTGACCTGGCCGTCGAGCTCGGCGACACCGGCCAGGCCGGAACCGGACACGGCCTGGTAGGTGGTGGCGATCAGCGCGGTCAGGCTGGCCTCCTCGTGGAGGGGGCGCAGCACCGGCATGGCGGCCATCGTGGTGCAGTTCGGGTTCGCGATGATGCCCTTGGGGCGGTTCTTGATCGCGTGCGGGTTGACCTCGGAGACGACGAGGGGGACTTCGGGGTCCTTGCGCCAGGCGGAGGAGTTGTCGATCACGACGGCGCCCTGCGAGGCGACCTTCTCGGCGAGCGCCTTGGAGGTGGCGCCACCGGCGGAGAAGAGGACGATGTCCAGGCCGGAGTAGTCGGCCGTCGAGGCGTCCTCGATGGTGATCTCCCGGCCCTCCCACTCGAGGATCGAGCCGGCCGAACGGGCCGAGGCGAACAGCCGCAGCTCGTCCACCGGGAACTTGCGCTCGGCCAGGATGCCGCGCATGACTCCGCCGACCTGTCCGGTGGCTCCGACGATTCCGACCCTCACGGTGACTCCTTCTGCTCCGTACGACGCGTGCGCGCGTGGAGCCATCATGCGTTCGACACCACGAGCCTTGTCCAATCCATTGTCCGAGGAACGGACGGTGTCCTGTATGTGAACACCCGTGACGAGTCCGTGGCGGCCGTGTTTCGGCAGCCCCGATCGTCCGTTTTGCCTGGTCGGAGCTGATTAGCGTCCGATCCGTCATGACCGCTATCCGGACATGATCGACCGCAGACCGAAACATCCGACTCGGGGAGATCCACCGTGCGTGCCATCCGCCACCGCCGCCGGTCCATACCGGCGCTCGCCGCCCTCGCGGCGGCCGCCGTCGCCGCACCCGTCCTGCTCGCCGCCACGCCGGCGGCCGCCGACCACCCGCACGAGGGCAGGCTGGCCAGGGAACTGGTCGAGGAGGCCGGCGGCCGCGGCGCCTACCGGCACCTGGCGAAGTTCCAGCAGATCGCCGACGCCAACGGCGGCAACCGCGCCGCCGGCACGCCCGGCCACGCGGCCTCCGCCGCGTACGTCCACGACACGCTGAAGAAGGCCGGGTACGAGGTTTCCTACCAGGACTTCGACATCCACGAGGCGCACACGAGGACGGAGCGGACCACCGTCCTCGGCGACCAGCCGCGTGAGCCGGCCACCGCCGCCTTCACCTTCACCAAGTCCACCCCGGCCGGCGGCCTGACGGCGCCCCTCGCCCTCGCCCGGGTCGACGAGACCCCCGGCTGCACCGCGGACGACTACGCCTCCGGCACCTTCACCGGGAAGATCGCCCTGGTCAAGCGCGGCTCCTGCACCTTCGTGGAGAAGCAGAAGGCGGCCGCCGCGGCCGGTGCCGTCGGCGTCATCGTCTACAACCACAGCGGTACCACCCCGGTGCGCGGCGGCTTCTCCTCGCCCGCCGACGGGATCATCCCGAGCGCCGGCATCACCCTGGCCGACGGTGAGGCGCTGACCGCGGCCGCCGCCAAGGGGGAGGTGAAGGTGCGCCTGGACCTGGACCAGGAGCACGTGAAGAAGACCACGCGCAACGTGATCGCCGAGACCCGGGCGGGGCGCTCCGACAAGGTCGTCACGGTCGGCTCCCACCTGGACTCCGTTCCCGAGGGACCGGGCATCAACGACAACGGCTCCGGCTCGGCCGGTCTGCTGGAGGTCGCCCTCAAGCTCGCCGACGAGGGCGCCAACAAGAAGGGGAGGAACCCGAAGGTCGCCAACAAGGTCCGCTTCGCCTGGTGGTCGGCGGAGGAGCTGGGCCTGCTGGGCTCCGAGCACTACGTGGCGCAGCTGTCGGAGAAGCAGAAGAAGGACATCGCGCTCTACCTCAACTTCGACATGATCGCCTCGCCGAACCCGGCGCAGTTCGTCTACGACGGCGACGACTCCGACAGGACCGGCGAGGGCGCGGGCCCGGCCGGCTCCGCGCAGATCGAGGCGCTGATCAACGGCTTCCTGGACAAGAAGGGCAAGCCGCACGAGGGCAGCGACTTCGACGGCCGCTCCGACTACGGCCCGTTCATCGCGAACGGCATCCCGGCGGGCGGCACCTTCACGGGCGCCGAGGGCATCAAGACCGCCGAGCAGGCCAAGCGGTACGGCGGCACGGCCGGAGACCCGTACGACCCGAACTACCACGGGGCGGGCGACACCCTGAAGAACCTGGACCTGAAGGTGTTCGACACCAACGTCGACGTGATCGCGCACGCGGTCGGCACCTACGCCGAGTCCCTGGGCTCGCTGGGCAGGTAGGTCCCGCCCGAAAGGCCGAAGGGCCGGTGCTCAGCGGAGCACCGGCCCTTCGGTTGTCCCCTGCGTACTACGGGAGGACCTTCTCGATCTGCACGCTGCCGGTGCCGGCGGCGGTGCCGCGGGCGTTCAGCAGCTGGACCTGGCCGAAGAACTGCCGGCCCTCGGGGGCGGCGGCGCTGACCAGGACGTTCGCCGAGATCGACGTGGAGGCGCCGTTGGCGAGGTTCACCGCGGCGGCCTCGTCGACCTGGACGGAGCCCAGGGCGGCCGAGAAGTACACGTCGCGGTAGTCGTACGTGGTGGAGCCGGACGGGACCGCGTAGCCGAGCACCTTGATCTGGTAGGTGCCCGCGGCCGGGTTGGCCAGGCTCACGGCCTCCTCGGAGTCGCCGTCGGCGGAGGAGCCGACCTTGACGCCGTCCTTGTAGACCTCGAGGTCGAGGTCGGCGGCCGTGTCGGAGACCTTGCCGATCGCGATGTCGAGGCGGGAGACGCCCTCGCCGATCGTGACCTCGGTGGTCTGGGTCTCACCGTTGGCGATGGTCGGCTTGGCGACCTTCGCGGAGCCCAGCGGGCCGCCCTTGAGCTTGCCGCCGGAGATGGCCGCACCGTCGTTCTTGACGGTCCACTGGACCGGCGCCGGGGTGCCCTGCTTCACCTCGGGCAGGACCTTGACCGCGGGGTCGAAGGCCGCGCCGAGCACGGAGACGTCCAGCTTGAACGGGTTGTCGAGGAGCGGCGACGTACGGCGCGACTCGACCTCGATCTCCCAGACGCCCGGCTGCGGGTCGGCGTACGACCGCAGGTCGGGGCGGCACTGGTTCGCCGGGTTGTCGTAGTTCGGGTAGCACTGGGTGGTCGCGCTGTCCTCGACGCCCACACCGTACGGGTGGATCGAGATGAAGCGCGTCTGGCTGCCCGCCGCGAGACCGCCCAGGGCGACCTCAAGGGTCTTCGCGCCCTGCGGCACGGTGACGAAGTACGACTTGTGGCTGTTGCGCTGCACGGACGAGGTGTCCGAGAAGGAGAACGACGGCTTCACCAGCGGGGTCGAGGCGACGACGGTGGTGAGGATCTGCTTGTCGATGCCCTCGGTGGTCTCGTCGTCCAGCTGCAGGATGCCGCTGTGCACGCCGGCCGTCTTGGGCTTGGCCTCGACCTTGATGGTGACGGGCTTGTTCAGCGGGAGCGTGACGTAGTCGTACTCGTTCAGGATCTTGAACGTGCCGTCGTTGTTGCGCCAGCTCAGGTTGTGGCGGGTGCCGTACTTGACGCCGGTGGTGCGGGTGACGACGACGTCGTAGACCTTCTTCTGGCCGACCTTCAGGCCGCCCTCGCGGTCGTAGAGGCCGGTGCCGAAGCCCGGGGTCTTCAGGAACTGGTCGATCGCGGTGTCGACCGGCGCCTTGACGGTGAACTCGTTGGACTTCGCGCCGCGCTGGATCGACTCCCACGCGCCGAGGATGTTGATCAGACCCGAGCCCTGGGCGTGCGCCGGGACGTCGTCGATCTTCTTCGCGGTGCTGGTGAGCGCGGTGCGCAGGCTCGCCGGGGACAGCGCGATCTTCTGCTGCTTGGCGGCCGAGATCAGCAGGGCGCTGGCGCCCGCCGCCTGCGGCGAGGACATCGAGGTGCCCTGGAGCATGCCGTAACCGGCCGGGAGGGTGTAGCCGGCCTCCTTCACGGGCGCGCCGGGCAGCCAGGTCTGGATGGTGTTGATGGCCGCGCCGGGGGCGGTGATGGTCGGCGTGAACCCGCCGTCCTCACGCGGACCGCGCGAGGAGAAGGGGAACATGTTGTACTTCTTGGTCACGCCGGAGCCGTAGTTGGCGGCCCAGGTCTCCTTGGAGACCGCGGCACCCACGGAGATGACCTTGTCCGCGAGACCGGGGTCGCCGATGGTGTTGACACCGGGGCCCTCGTTGCCCGCCGAGATGACGAGCTGGACACCGTAGGTGTCGATGAGGTTCTTGTAGAGCTCCGAACGGGCGTTGTTGCCGTCGTTCAGCGCCGGCAGGCCGCCGATGGACATGTTGACGATGTCCACGCCGCGGTTGACGACGAGGTCGATCATGCCCTCGGTCAGCGCGATGTTGGTGCAGCCGCCGGACCAGGTGCAGGCGCGCGAGGAGACGATCTTCGCGCCCGGCGCCTCGCCGTTCATCTTGCCGCCGAAGAGGCTGTTGGCGGCGGTGATGCCCGCGACGTGCGTGCCGTGCTCGGACTCGATGATGCCGATGTTGACGAAGTCGGCCTTCTTGCCGACCCAGTCCCCGCCGAGCGGGTCCATCGGGACGTCCTTGCGGATCTGGATCACGAACGGGATGCGCTCGGCGACGTCGGTCGCCGGGTTGTCCGTGCCGAAGTAGCCGATCTGGTAGCCGTCCTTGTACGGCTTCATCGGCTCGTTGTTCGTGAAGTCGTTGTCCTGGTCGGTGTCGACGCGGACGGTGCCGGCGGCGACGTCGTAGAGCATGCCGAACCGGTCGGTGGTGTCCCCGTCCCGGTTGACGTCGCCCTTCATGTCGCCGTTGGCGGTGATCGACTCGCTGAAGCGGCTCCACTGGAAGCTGCCCTCGGGCGCCTTCCAGCTCGCGCCGCCGGCCGTGAAGGTGCCGCCGGCGGTGGTGACCGGGGTGATCTGGGCGCGCCAGGTGGCGTCGCCGTCGGCGATCGGGTCGGTCGCGGTGACCCAGTCGACGATCTTGCGCTCGCCGGTGGTGGTCTTCTGCAGGGCCGGGTGGCTGACGTCGACGCCCGAGTCCAGGATGCCGATGGTCACGCCGCGGCCGTCGGCCTGCGGGTTCTTCGCGACGAAGTCCACCGCGCCCGTCTCGAAGGACGGGTTGTACGGGTTCTTCGCCGGGGTGTTCTTGTCCGGCGCGGGGTACGACTCCGCGGCGGTCTTCTGGACCGAGCCCGACTCGCCCTTGGTGTCGGGGCGGGGGTCCGGCAGCTGGATCTCGTGCCGCAGGTCGATGCCGTGCACGGAGGACAGCTTGGCGGCCGCCTTCAGGGCGGCCTCCGCCTTGCCGGTGGGCAGGGTGGCGCGCACGTAACCGAGCTTGTCGTAGGTCTGGCCCACCGAGGCGCCGGGAACGGCGTCGATCTGGTCGGCGACCTGCTTGGTCTGGCCCGGGGCGGTCGCGACCATGACGGTGACGGTCGCGTCACCCTTGGCCTTGGCCTCCTGGAGGAGCTCTGCGTCGGCCGAACCGAGCTTCTGGTCCGCGGACTTGACGGCCGGGTTGGAGCCCGGAGCGCCGGCCGCGTTCGCCGCGAAGACGGGCGCCGAGCCGGTGGCCGCGAGGGCGGCCACCAGGCCTGCCGCGGCCGCGACGCGCGCGACGCGTCTGGCCGTGGGTATGGAGCCGGGGGATTCGAGGGTCATCAGCATCCCTGGTAAGTGAAAGATACGGTCCGGATTTCGGTGCCGGATGACCGGTCAGCTTTGCGTAAACGACAGCTCTTTGGGGAGGGTTGTCATTGACCGGTACCCGCCATGGCGGACACTCGCCAGCGCGGCGCATACGCCAGCGGCGCCTTACCGGGACAGACCGGGGTGAACTCCAGGGGCTGCAGAGCTGATTTGTCGATTTGACGACCACGCGACAGCGCCGGGACGCGTTCGCGTCCCGGCGTGGGTGTGACAGTTTCGGATCGTTCAGCGCTCGCGCGTGCGCGCGTAGTGGCGGGAGGCCTTCGCCCGGTTTCCGCAGACGGCCATCGAGCACCAGCGCCGCGTTCCGTTGCGCGAGGTGTCGTGGAAGTGCAGGACGCAGGTCTCGGAGGCGCACTTGCGGATCCGGTCGGGCGCGGTGCCCAGCAGTTCCAGGTAGTTCCGGGCGGCGGTCCAGGCCGGACCCCAGGTCGGGTCGTCGAACTCGGCCCGCTCGCCCGGGCCTTCGGCCGTCAGGGTGGCGCGGATGCGGCCGTGCTCCAGTACGGCGTCCACCAGCGCGCGGGCGCTCTCGTCGGCCGGGTCCGCCACCGCGCGGGCCAGGGCTTCGCGGGCGGTCATCAGGTGGACCAGGGTCGGGGCGTCGGCGCGGAAGCGGCCGGCCAGCCCGGTGGACTCCAGCCAGATCCGCAGCCCCTCGACCCGGCCGAGCCCGAAGGCCCCGGCGAAGAGGTCGGTGAGTTCGCCCTCCCGCATCCAGCGGGTGTTCAGCAGGTCGAGCGCGACCGGCTCCCCGGTCAGGGGGCGGGGGTCCGTCGCCGTCATTTCCGTCTCCTCCATGCCTTGTAACCCCTGAAGGGTACGTGACCGGTTGACGCATCTCCTTCTAACCTCTAATCTCGATTTAGAAGGTTAGAAACAGGGAAGTCAAGAAGTCCTCTGGGGAAGGAACCCGTCATGACGACTGCCATCAGCACGCTCCGCACCGGGCACGTGGGCCTGAACGTCACCGATCTGGAGCGCTCGCTCGCCTTCTACCGGGACGCGCTCGGCTTCCAGGTGCTGGGCGAGGGCAAGGAGGAGGGCCGGCGCTTCGCCTTCCTCGGTCAGGACGGCGAGCTCGTACTGACCCTCTGGCAGCAGGCCGACGGCGCGTACGCGCCCACCGCGGCCGGACTGCACCACCTGGCGTTCTCCGCCGGCGCCATCGAGGAGGTACGGGACTACGAGGAGCGGCTGCGCGGCCTGGGCGTCGCATTCGCGTACGAGGGCGTCGTCGCCCACCGCGAGGGCGCGGCCTCGGGCGGCATCTTCTTCCACGACCCCGACGGGACCCGCCTGGAGATCTCGGTCCCGACCGGCGCCGAGGGCGCCCCCGCCCCCAGTGATTCCGCTCCCACCTGCGGCTTCTTCTAATGTCCGGGGTCCACGACTCCGGGGTCTACCACCAGGGGTCGCTCGCCGTGCAGGAGCGGGTCGGCGTACGCGAGCTCGCCGAGCACGTCGGCCGCTCGATCGGCACGGGCATCAAGGACGTGGCCGCGGCGTTCCTGGAGCAGCAGCCGCACCTGGTCGTCGGCGCGGCCGACGGCGGGGGGCTGGTGTGGGCCTCCCTGCTCACCGGCGCGCCCGGTTTCGTACGGGCCACCGGGCCGCAGCGGATCACGGTCGCCGGCGGCCTGCCGGCGGGCGATCCGCTGACCGGGGCGCTGGCCACGGCCGGGACGAAGGTCGGCACCATCTCGCTCGACCCGCGCACCCGACGCCGGATGAGGCTGAACGGGACCCTGGAGGTGACCGGCCGGGGCTTCGCCGTCCAGGCCGAGCAGGTCTTCGCGAACTGCCCCAAGTACCTCCAGAAGCGGCAACCGCTGGACCTGGCCGCCGAAGGAGCCGGTGTCGTGCGGCGCGGGGACGCGCTCACCCCCGACCAGGAGCGGGCCGTCCGCGCCGCCGACACCTTCTTCGTGGCCACCACGGCCGAGGCGGACGGGGTCGACGCCAGCCACCGCGGCGGGCTGCCCGGTTTCGTCGAGGTGCTCTCGCCGACCGAGCTGAGCTGGCCGGACTACGCGGGCAACGCCATGTTCCTGACCCTGGGCAACCTCGCCGCCGACCCGCGGGCCGGACTGCTCTTCCCGGACTGGGAGACCGGGGCCGTGCTCCAGCTCAGCGGCCGGGCCCGGGTCGAGTTCGGACCGGACGGAAGCCGCGGCACCCGCTTCCGCGTGGAGTCGGTGGTCGAGGCCGTCCACCCGGGGCGGCTGCGCTGGAGCACCCCGGAGTACTCGCCCCATCTGCCTCACCTGGGCAGGACCACCAGATAGGCGGCGGGCTCGCGGTCGCCGGACGCCGTCAGGGCGGTCCGGACGACCGCTGCCTGCTGTTCGGGCCAGTCGCGGAGCTTGCGCGGGGTGATGTGGATGACGGTCACCCCGAGCCGCTCCAGGGTCTCGCGCTTGCGCACGCACTCGGACCACTCCTCGTCCTCGCCCTGGCGCGGGGCGCGGGTGTCGAGCTCCACGGCCACCGAGTGCTCGGGCCAGAAGGCGTCGACCCCGCCCAGGTGGGGGCCGCCGGGGATGCGCAGGTCCACGTTCCAGACCGGCTCGGGCAGCTCGTAGCCGCGCACGAGGTGGTACAGCCGGTCCTCGGCGATGGCCCGGCCCTCCGCGAGGAGGGCCTCGACGGCGTCGACCACGTGCGGGCGGTTCAGCAGCCGGGCCACCGTCAGCTCCCTTACGACGGCGGCCGGTTCGCAGTGCCCGGCGCGGACGGCCTCGCTGAGCAGGCGGCGTACCGTACCGGCGTCGTCGAGCTGGGCGACGGCGTCGGCGACGGCCCGCGCGACGGGCGCCACCGGCAGCCCGGTCACCTCCTCGGGCCGGGGCGGGGTGTGCGCGCGCACGATCCGCACGTCGCCGGTGGAGCGCAGCCGGCGGGTGCCGGGGACGAGCACGTCGATGTGCGAGAGGGCGAGCAGGGCGGGGACGGAGGTGAACCGGTACAGCGCGAGCGCCGCCAGCCCGGTGATCATGACCTCCCCGTGCCCGCGCCGGCCGGCGTACAGCAGCGCGGCGTGCAGCCGCTCCTCGCTGGTCGCGGGGCCGGTGTGCAGCAGGAACACTCCCGGCAGGATCTGCTGCCAGGGCCGCTCGGCGGCGTCGGAGGCGGTGACGCCGTGCTCGCGCAGCTGAGCGAGGGTCAGCACGCGGGGGCGGCTGCCGGTGAGGTGGGCGAGGGGGAGGGGCGCGTTCTGGTTCATGACTCGGTGATTCCCTCAGGCCATGGCCTTGCTAACCGGTGTTACACGCTCGTCGACAAATCCGGACAAGCCGGGGCTAAAGTACGGACGTTCGATGACCGATACGCCACGCCGCCGCTGCTGGGGCGCCGACCCGGACCCCGCGCTCAAACGCCGGCGGGGCTGGAAGATCCAGCCCCGCCGGCGTTTGAGGCGCGGGCGCGGAGCGCCGTGTCTGTGGCGGCAGCCAAAGGTCTGACGCAGCCACAACCAGCCCCTCCGGCGTTTGAGGAGCGGGGGTTCGGGGTCGGGCCCCGAACCCCCGGTGGGGTCAGCCGGCGGCCGCGTCGCAGCGCTGCGCGCGCAGGGCGCGGGACAGGTCGTCCCGGGACTCCAGCACCAGGCGGCGCAGGGCAGGCGGGGCCGACTCGTGCGAGGAGAGCCACGCGTCCGTAGCCGCGACGGTGGACTCGGGGTCCTGGAGGGACGGGTACAGCCCCTTCACCACGTCCATGCCGATCTGGATCGACCGCTCCGACCAGATCCGCCCGATCACCTCGAAGTACCGCCCCGCGTACACCGCCAGCAGCTCCCGCTGGGAAGCCTGCTGCATACCCGCGATGGTGGCCTCCACCAGCGCGTTCGACAGCGCTTCGGACTCGATCACCGCCGCCCACGCCTGGTCCTTGACCGCCGCCGACGGCCGCGCCGCCAGGCACCGCACCTGGTGCCGCTTGCCCGACGCCGTGTCGTCCCGCGCCAGTTCCGCGGCCAGTACGCCCTCGTCGACCGCCCCGTGCGCGGCCAGCGGCAGCAGGAAGTCCCAGCGCAACTCCTGGTCCACCTCCAGCCCGTCGATCCGGGCGGAGCCGTCCAGCAGCCCCAGCAGCAGCTGGAAGTCGCCCTCGGTCGCCGCGCTCGCCGCGAAGAAGCGGGCCCACGTCAGCTGGTGTTCCGAACCCGGCTCGGCCAGCCGCAGTTCGTGCAGCGCGCCCGCCGCCAGCTCGCGGCCGGCCTGCTCGCGCCGGTCGGGAGCCGAGTAGTGGGTGACCGCGGTCTGGGCCTGCGAGTGCAGCATCTGGAGCACGCCGACATCCGTCTCACGGCCCGCGTGAGCCAGTACCAGGGAGAGGAAGTCGCGCGCCGGCATCAGGCCGTCCCGCGTCAGGTTCCACATCGCGGACCAGCTCAGCGCCCGCGCGAGGGGGTCGGCCAGATCGCCGAGGTGTCCGCGCAGCGTGGCCAGCGAGCCCTCGTCGAAGCGGACCTTGCAGTAGGTCAGGTCCTCGTCGTTGACCAGGACCAGGTCAGGGCGCTCCCGGCCCGCCAGCTCCTCGACGACCGTCCGCGGCCCCGCCACGTCCACCGCGGCCCGCGCGTAGCGGACCAGGCCGCCGTCGGACTCCAGCCGGTACAGGCCGACCGCCACCCGGTGGGGGCGCAGCTCCTCGCCCTCCTGGACCACCGCCAGCTCCGTCACGCGCCCGCCCGCGTCGTACGTCAGCACCGGGGTCAGCGCGTTCACGCCCGCCGTCTGCAGCCAGGCCCGAGACCATTCGGCCATGTCCCGGCCCGACACCTCGCCGAGCACCGACAGCAGGTCGTCCAGCGTCGTGTTCCCGTACGCGTTCGCCTTGAAGTAGCGGCGCGCGCCCTCCAGGAACGCCTCCCGTCCCACGTAGGCGACCAGCTGCTTCAGGACCGCCGCGCCCTTGGCGTAGGTGATCCCGTCGAAGTTCAGCTTCGCGTCCTCCAGATCACGGATGTCGGCCGTGATCGGGTGCGTGGACGGCAGCTGGTCGGCCCGGTAGGCCCAGGCCTTGCGGCTGTTGGCGAAGGTGACCCACGCCTGGTCGAAGCGGGTGGCCTCCACCAGCCCGAAGGAGCCCATGAAGTCCGCGAAGGACTCCTTCAGCCACAGGTCGTCCCACCACTTCATGGTGACGAGGTCGCCGAACCACATGTGCGCCATCTCGTGCAGGATGACGTTCGCGCGGCGCTCGTAGGAGGCCTGCGTGACCTTCCCGCGGAAGATGTACTCCTCGCGGAAGGTCACCATCCCCGGGTTCTCCATCGCGCCCAGGTTGTACTCCGGCACGAAGGCCTGGTCGTACTTCCCGAAGGGGTAGGGGTAGTCGAAGATCTCGTGGAAGAGGTCGAAGCCCTGCTTGGTGACGAGGAAGACGTCGTCGGCGTCGAAGTGCTTGGCGAGCGCCTTGCGGCACATCGCGCCCAGCGGGATCGTCAGGTCCCCGCGCGTGTAGGAGTCCGTCACGTAGTGGTAGGGACCGGCGACGACGCAGGTGATGTACGTCGAGATCGGCTGGGTCTCGGCGAAGCGCCACACCCCTGCCTCGCGGGACTCCTCCGCGCCGTTGCTCCAGACCTGCCAGCCCTCGGGCGCGGTCACCTCGAAGCGGTACGGAGCCTTCAGGTCGGGCTGCTCGAAGTTGGCGTACACCCGCCGGGCGTCCGCCGGCTCGTACTGGGTGTAGAGGTAGACCTCGCCGTCCTCGGGGTCCACGAAGCGGTGCAGGCCCTCGCCCGTGCGGCTGTACGCGCAGTTCGCGTCGACCACCAGGACGTTCTCCGAGGCCAGGCCGTCGACCGTGATCCGCGCGCCGTCGAAGACGGCGGCGGTGTCGAGCGGACGCCCGTTCAGTGTGACGGAGTTCACGGAGGGGGCGATCAGGTCCACGAAGGTGGACGTGCCGGAGGCGGCGGCCCGGAAGCGGATCGTGGTCACCGAGCGGAAGGTGCGGGGTCCCTCCGCGGGCTCGGTCCCCTCCACTGCCGACCTGATGTCGAGGACCACCTCGTACCCGTCGACGGACAGCAGTTCGGCCCGCTCGCGGGCCTCCTCGCGGGACAGGTTCTCTCCGGGCACGGGCACTCCTTCGTGCGTCGTCGTGTTCTTGTGACGAATCCTCCCACGGGGGAATGCGCGCGCCCCGGTCCTGGTTGGGGACACAGAACGTCAGCCAGTGCTGCCTTTTCCTAGACGGAGACTGAGGAGAGACATGACCGACACCCAGGTGCGCGAGAAGACCCCGGTCGACTTCTGGTTCGACCCGCTCTGCCCCTGGGCCTGGATGACCTCCCGTTGGATGCTGGAGGTCGAGAAGGTCCGTGACGTCGAGGTCCGCTGGCACGTGATGAGCCTCGCGGTGCTGAACGAGAACCGCCTCGACGAACTGCCCGAGCGCTACCGCGAACTGCTCGGCCCCAAGGGCTGGGCTCCGGTCCGTGTCGTGGTCGCGGCCCAGCAGAAGTTCGGTGACGAGATCACCGGCAAGCTGTACACCGAGCTCGGCACCCGCATCCACAACGAGGCCAAGGGCGCGACCCGCGAGGTCATCGCGGAGGCCCTGGCGGCGCTCGACCTGCCGGCCGAACTGCTCGCGTACGCCGACTCCGACGAGTACGACGAGGTGCTGCGCGCCTCGCACAACGACGGCATCGACCGGGTCGGCCAGGAGGTCGGCACCCCGGTGATATCCGTGCCCGGCGCCGACGGCGAGGAGGTCGCCTTCTTCGGCCCGGTCGTCACCCCCGCCCCGCGCGGCGAGGCTGCCGCCCGACTGTGGGACGGCACGCTGCTGGTCGCCGGCACGCCCGGTTTCTACGAGATCAAGCGCACCCGCACCAAGGGCCCCTCCTTCGAGTGACCCTCCCCGCGAACGACGCGAAAAGCCCCCGTGAGTCACGTCCTCACGGGGGCTTTTCGGTGGACACGCCCGCCGGCGAAGGTTGAGAAGACGATCACGAGGCGGACGGGCTGTGGGTGCCGATCAGCCCTTGACGGGGATCAGCAGCGGGGTGTTGGCCTTGGCGTCGGTGTAGCGCTTGGCCACGTCCTGCCAGTTGACGACGTTCCACATCGCCTCGATGAAGTCCACCTTCTGGTTCTTGTACTGAAGGTAGAAGGCGTGCTCCCAGGCGTCGAAGACCAGGATCGGGGTGCTGGCGACGCCCACGTTGCCCTGGTGGTCGTAGACCTGCTCGACGACGAGACGGCCGCTGACGGGCTCGTACGCGAGCACGCCCCAGCCGGAGCCCTGGGTGGCCGAGGAGGCGAAGGTGAGCTGCTTCTTGAACTTCGCGAAGGAGCCGAAGGACTCGGTGATCGCGTCGGCCAGGTCGCCCAGGCCGTCGGCCGCGGTGGGCTCGCCGCCGCCCTCGCCGGTCTTCGGGCTGGCCATGTTGTGCCAGTAGATGCTGTGCAGGATGTGGCCGGAGAGGTGGAACGCGAGGTTCTTCTCCAGGCCGTTCAGCGCGCCCCAGTTCTCCTTGTCGCGCGCCTCCGCCAGCTGTTCGAGGGTGTTGTTGGCGCCCGTGACGTAGGCGGCGTGGTGCTTGTCGTGGTGCAGCTCGATGATCTGCGGGTTGATCACGGGCTCGAGCGCCGCGTAGTCGTACGGAAGCTCGGGAAGCGTGTAGATGGCCATGCGTGTTGTCCGGTCCCCTCAGCGTGCCAATCGCTAATTGCAATTAATGCGCAACTGCACGCTAGCAGCATCTATTCCGTTGATCACGCAAGGGTCGCCTTTCATGTCCGGACCTCCGGAACGCCGAAGGCCGGGCCCATGCGATCGCATGAGCCCGGCCTTCGAAGCGCGCGCTGTCCGCCCTCAGGACCGGCGGTCCCGCAGCTCGCGCACCCACGCCACCACCAGCACCACCGCGGCGGCGCCCGCCGACCACAGCAGCTGCGGCCGTGCCGAGTCGTCGAACAGCATCAGCACCAGCACCGTGGCCATGCCCAGCAGCGCGAACCAGGTCGCGTAGGGGAAGAGCCACATCGGCAGGGTCAGCCGCTCCGGCATGTCCCGCTCGATCCGGCGGCGCAGCTTCAGCTGCGAGACCGCGATCAGCGCCCACACGAACAGCAGCACCGCGCCGACCGCGTTGAGCATGTACAGGAAGATCGTGTCGGGCCACAGCAGGTTCAGCACCACCGACAGGAAGCCGAAGGCCACCGAGGCGAACACCGCCCGGCGCGGCACCCCGCCGCCCGAGACCTTCAGCAGCGTCCTGGGCGCCTCCTCGCGCTCGGCCAGCGAGAAGATCATGCGCGAGGACCCGTAGAGGTTCGCGTTCAGCGCCGACAGCAGCGCCACGAACACCACGATGTTCATGATCTGACCGGCCGCCGGGATGCCGATGGAGTCGAGGGCTGCGACGTACGGGCTCTGGCCCGGCTCCAGCGAGTCCCACGGCAGGAGCGTGACGATGACCAGCATCGAGCCGATGTAGAAGAAGAGGATGCGCCACACGGCGCTGCGCACCGCGCGGGAGACGGACCGGGCGGGGTCGTCGGACTCGGCGGCGGCGATGGTGACGACCTCCAGGCCGCCGAAGGCGAAGATGACGGCGAGCATGCCGGCGACCACGCCGCCGATGCCGGTCGGGAAGAAGCCGCCCTTCCCGGTGAGGTTGGCCAGGCCCACCGGATCCGTGTCCGGGAGCAGGCCGAAGATCGCGAGGGTGCCCAGGATCAGGAACAGCACGATCGCGCCCACCTTCAGGGCGGCGAACCAGAACTCGAACTCACCGAAGTTCTTCACGGCGGCCAGGTTGCTCACGGTGAAGACCACCATGAAGAGCAGCACCCAGACCCACTGGTCGACGGAGGGCATCCAGCCGTTCGCGATCTTCGCCGCGCCGGTGGCCTCCACCGCCAGCACCACGACCAGCAGGAACCAGTACAACCAGCCCGCGGAGAAGCCGGCCCAGCGCCCCAGCGCCTTCTCCGCGTACACCGAGAACGAGCCCGAGGCGGGCATCGCCGCCGACATCTCGCCCAGTGCCCGCATCACCAGCATCGCGAGGACACCCGCCAGCAGGTAGGAGCAGATGATCGCGGGACCGGCGATGCCGATGCCGGCGCCGGAGCCCACGAAGAGCCCGGCACCGATCACGCCGCCGAGGCCCAGCATCGTCAGGTGGCGCTGCTTGAGGCTGTGGCTGAGTGGTTCCGGGGGGAGCTCGGGGGCCGGGGGAGGAGGCGGGGGTACTTCGGACAGGCGCTCGCGCATGAGGGGTGCTCGTACTCTCGTTGGGCCCGGCGGCGGTGAGGGCTCCGCATCGGGATTGGCGGGACCCTACAGTCTCCCCGAGCGGAACCGTCGTGTGCAAAACGGACGTGCTGACAGATGTTCCCAGTGATGCGGATCACCCCGGTCGGGGGGTTGATCGCGTTCTTTGTGTGATTCCCACGAAACCGACCGGTACGGCTTTGTGTCGGGCGGCGGTGGGGCGGGGCCCGGGAGCCCCATAGCGTCGGTGATCGTCCTGCTCCACCCCTCACCTCCCGGAGCCAACGATGAGCACCGCTTCCGCTGCTTCCACCGCTTCCGTTTCCTTCCGGCCCGGCGCCGTACTCGCCGACCTGCTGCCCGCGAGCCGCGTCCGTGACGTCGCGCTCGTCGTCGGCGGCGCCGCGCTCACCGGGCTGGCCGCGCAGATCTCCGTACCGGTCCCCGGCTCCCCGGTCCCGGTCACCGGCCAGACCTTCGCGGCGCTGCTCGTCGGCTCGGCCTTCGGCGCCCGCCGCGGCTTCCTGTCGCTCGCCCTGTACGCGCTCGTCGGCATGGCCGGCGTGCCGTGGTTCGCGGGCGGCACGTCCGGGGCGGGCGGGGCCTCGTTCGGCTACGTGCTCGGCATGCTCCTGGCCGCCACCGTCGTCGGCGCCCTCGCGCGGCGCGGCGCCGACCGCTCGGTCCTGCGTACCGCGGGCACGATGGTGCTGGGCTCCGCGGTGATCTACGCGGTGGGCGTGCCGTACCTGATGGCCGCCACCGGCATGTCCCCGAGCGCCGCCGTCGCCGCGGGCCTGACCCCGTTCCTGATCGGCGACGCGCTCAAGGCCGCCCTCGCGATGGGCGCCCTGCCGGCCGCCTGGAAGCTGGCGGGCCGCCGCGGCTGAACCGCCGTCCGCCGTCCCCGCTCGTACGGCAGCCCCGGACCACCACGCTGTGGTCCGGGGCTGCCGTCGTCGGGCGTGCGGGGGCTAGCTCAGGGCGGCGCGGCGGCGGCGGAAGTCCAGCACCACGCCGATGAGCACGACCACACCGGCGACCAGGGTGGACAGGGTGACGACCTCGCGGTTGGCGTCGTCCACGAACATGTAGCCGATCACGAACATGATCAGTCCGGCGGTGGCCCAGGTCAGCCACGGGAACAGCCACATCTTCACGGTCAGCTTCTCCGGGGCCTCGCGGACCAGGATCCCGCGCATCCGCAGCTGGGTGAAGCAGATGACCAGCCAGACGAAGAGCGCGATGGCGCCGGAGGAGTTCAGGAGGAAGTTGAAGACCGTGTCCTTGAAGGCGTAGTTGAAGTAGACGGCGATGAAGCCGAAGACCGTGGAGCCCAGGATCGCGGCCACCGGGACGCCCCGGGAGTTGACCTTGGCGAACGCCTTGGGGGCGTCGCCGCGCTCACCGAGCGAGAACGCCATGCGGGAGGCGGTGTAGAGGCCCGAGTTCAGGCAGGACAGCACGGCGGTCAGGACGATGACCTCCATGATCGTGCCGGCGTTCGCGATGCCGATCGAGTCGAGGGCGGCGACGTACGAGCCCTTCTCGGTGATCGACTTGTCGTTCCAGGGGAGCAGCGTCAGCACGATGAAGATCGAGCCGAGGTAGAAGACGCCGATCCGCCAGATGACGGAGTTGGTGGCCTGCGTGACCGCCTTGCGGGGGTTCTCCGACTCGCCGGCGGCGAGGGTGACGATCTCGCTGCCCATGAAGGAGAAGACGACCATCAGCACGCCGGTGAGGACGGCGCCGTAGCCGTTGGGGAAGAAGCCGCCCGCGTCGGTCAGGTGGGCGAAGCCCGCACCCGGGTTGTGGGAGCCCGGCAGTACGCCGAAGACGGCCAGCATGCCGATGATCACGAAGGCGCCGATGGCGACGACCTTGATGCCCGCGAACCAGAATTCGAACTCGCCGTACGAGGCGACCGAGCCGAGGTTGGTGGCGGTCAGGACCGCCATCACGATCAGGGCCCAGGCCCACTGCGGGACGGCTGGGATCCAGCCCTCCAGGATCGAGGCGCCGGCGGTGGCCTCCACGGCCAGGACGACGACCCAGAAGAACCAGTACAGCCAGCCGATGGAGAAGCCGGCCCAGCGGCCGAGCGCGCGGTCGGCGTAGGCGGAGAAGGAGCCCGAGTTCGGGCTGGCGGCCGCCATCTCGCCGAGCATCCGCATCACGAAGACGACCATCGCGCCGACGAGCGCGTAGGAGATCAGGATGGCGGGGCCGGCCTTGGCGATGCCGCCGCCGGAGCCGACGAAGAGGCCGGCGCCGATGACACCGCCGATGGCGATCATGGACAGGTGGCGGTTCTTGAGACCGGCCTTCAGACCGTCGGAGGGCCCACCGTCACCGGGGTTGCCGGTGGGGTGGCCTTCCTTCTGAAGGGTCGTCGTGGAGCTCATGGACGGATCCTTAGGTTCTCGGATTGCGAGCCCCGGCATTCAAACCTGAGATGAACGCAGGGCGGAAGACCCCAATCCGGATCGTTGCCATGGGACGAACGTCCAGGACCTTGGTCCCGACCCGTCCCATCTGCGTTCTTTGGGTTTACTTGAGCTTTAGAAGTGACTTACGCGACACCCTGCCGAGGTCTGCCGGGGGCTCTCGTGCCACACTCGTTCCATGCGCGTGTACCTCGGATCCGACCATGCAGGCTTTGAGCTGAAGAACCACCTCGTGGACTGGCTCAAGAACAACGGCCACGAGCCCGTCGACTGTGGGCCCCACATCTACGACGCGGTGGACGACTACCCGCCGTTCTGCCTCCGCGCCGCGGAGAAGACCGCCGCGGACGCCGACAGCCTCGGCATCGTGATCGGCGGCTCCGGCAACGGCGAGCAGATCGCCGCGAACAAGGTCAAGGGCGTCCGCGCCATCCTGGCCTGGAGCGTGGAGACCGCGAAGCTCGGCCGCGAGCACAACAACGCCAACGTCATCTCCGTCGGCGGCCGCATGCACACCCAGGACGAGGCCGTCAGCTTCATCGAGGCCTTCCTCGCGACCCCGTACTCCGACGAGGAGCGCCACACGCGCCGCATCGAGATGCTCTCGGCGTACGAGCAGACGGGCGAGCTGCCCCCCATCCCGGCGCACCACCCGCAGGGCTGATCCCGCTTCCGGCCGTACCGCCCCCTGTGGGGCGGTACGGCCGGTTTTCTTTTCCCGACCTTCCGAGTTCCGACTTCCGACTTCCGAGGAGCGTTGCCGTGCCCGAGGGGCATACGATCCACCGCCTCGCCCAGGACCACGCCGAGCGGTTCTCGGGGCGGGCCGTAAGCGTGACCAGCCCGCAGGGCCGCTTCGCCGAGAGCGCCGCGCTCCTCGACGGGCGTGAGCTGGAAAGCGCCGAGGCGCACGGCAAGCACCTCTTCCTGGAGCTCGGCGACGCCTGGATCCACATCCACCTGGGCCTCTTCGGCAAACTCGGCTTCGGCCCCGCCCCGGCGCCGCCCGCGACCGACACGGTCCGGCTGCGCCTGCTGAACGAGTCCCACTACGCCGACCTGCGCGGCCCCACCGCCTGCGAGCTGATCGGCGAGGGCGAGAAGAAGGCGATACACGACCGGCTCGGCCCGGACCCGCTGCGCCCGGCCGACGACCCCGACCGCGCCTGGGCCCGGATCTCCCGCTCCCGCACCACCGTCGCGGCGCTGCTCATGGACCAGAAGGTGGTCGCGGGCGTCGGCAACGTGTACCGCGCCGAGGTCCTCTTCCGGCACGGCATCGACCCATACCGGCTCGGCAAGGACCTCACGCGCGGCGAATGGGACGCGATGTGGGCGGACCTGGCCGCGCTGATGCGGGAGGGCGTACGCAACAACCGCATCGACACCGTCCGCGACGAGCACCTGCCCGAGGCGATGGGCCGCCCGCCGAGGGTGGACGACCACGGCGGCGAGGTGTACGTCTACCGCAGGGCGAACATGCCCTGCCACATCTGCGGGGGCGAGATCCGCACCGCCGACCTCGCCACCCGCAACCTCTTCTGGTGCCCGAACTGCCAACAGCGCT
This sequence comes from Streptomyces sp. NPDC096339, assembly GCF_044762985.1. Taxonomy (NCBI): domain Bacteria; kingdom Bacillati; phylum Actinomycetota; class Actinomycetes; order Kitasatosporales; family Streptomycetaceae; genus Streptomyces; species Streptomyces sp. NPDC096339. The sequence goes on from NZ_JBIWFI010000010.1 coordinate 22,918, forward strand.
AGCCGCGCACTTCCCACCCCACCCGCACCCTCCGGCCTCGCCGGCATCCGAGTCCCGGGTCCCCGATCCAGCCTCGCCGGCGTTTGAGGCGCGGGGGTCTGGGGGCGGAGCCCCCGGGACGGGTCCGGGGCGGAGCCCGGGGAACGGTGGAAGGGCGGGTAGGGGACTGCTCCGCGCAGCGGCACCCCGCCCCGGGGCCGCGCCTACGGGCCGTCGGGGCCGGGCGCGCGCCGGGGCACCTCCTCGGGCGTCGAACGGTTCGAGGGGGCGCGAAGGGGAGCGGGGTGCGTTCGACGCCCTGCGGGGGCGCCCCGCCGCGGACCCGACCCCGCCGGCGCGGGGGTGCGGGGCCGCGGGGGTGCCCCGCTAGAAGCCGTGGGGGAGCCACGGGGCCACGTCACCGGCGAAGGCCCGCGAAGCCTCCCGCACCGCGCCCCGGCGCAACTCGACGACGCGGCCCGCCGCGGCCAGTGAGGTGAGGGTGATCCCGCCCAGGTACGCCGACCCCAGCTCCCGCACCGACAGCGCCAGCTCCGCCGGCTCCTCGGTCCGCTTGCACACGGCGGAGCCCTTCGCGTCGGCGACCACCCGCCACCGCCCCTCGTTCCACGGGCAGAACGCGTCCTCGACCTCCATCACCACGTCCAGCGCGGCCCCGTACGTCCGCGCTTCGAGCGCCGCAGGCAGGTCCACCAGCCGCACGTGCAGCGAGTCCCGCGTGCGCGGCCGCGACCGCCGTACGTCGCTGACGAGGTGCAGCACCGGATCGTCCACCGGCCGCCGGTGGGCCCGTACCGTCCAGGTCAGGTCGATCCCGAACAGGTAGCGCCACAGCGCCGCGTACGCCGCCGGGTCGAGCGCGTCGAGGTCGGTCACCTCGACCTTGCCGTCGGACCCGGTCAGGTCCCACTCCGGCTTCACCCGGTAGCGGGCGTACCCCACCACCCCGCCGCCCGCACCCTCCCGCTCGGCCACCACGCACTTCAGCGGAGACCCGCCGTCCCGCATCGCGGGTGCGTCCAGCAGCGGCAGGTGCTCCCAGCCCGGCTGCCGGGCGGGCATGCCCGGGCGGTCCGCGAGCAGTTCCTCGTACACGCGCTCGCAGTCGGCCAGCACCTCCCGCGGATCGGCCAGCCGTACCGTCACCTCGTCCGTCCCCGGCGGCACGGAGAGCCGTACGCGGGTCGTGTCGATGTCGACGGCGAGGGCGTACGTCGCGGTGCCGTATCCGAAGCGCCCGTAGATCGCCGGATCCGAGGCCGTCAGCACGGCGAGCGGTTCGCCACCCGCCCGGATGTCGTCCAATTGGCGGCGCATGAGCGAGGTCAGGATCCCGCGCCGGCGGTGGGTGGGGGAGACGCCCACCATCGTGACGCCCGCCGCCGGGACGAGCGCGCCGCCGGGGACGGAGAGACGGAAGGTGAAGGCCCCGGCCGAGGCGACGCAGGCGGCCCCGTCCCAGACGCCGAGCGACCGCTCCGTCTCCGTCAGCCCCCGGTAGAGCTTCCGCTCGGCCGGGGATTCGGGCACTCCACCGAAGGCCAGTTCAAGGTGGTCGTACCAGACATCCCACTCATCGGCCTGCAATACGCGCGTCTCAAGAGCCATATGGCCATCTTTACCAGGGCATTACGGACCAGTCGACATGTTTTCGAGTGCCGAAGGTCCCCCGGTGCGGGGGTACCCCTGCGCACACACAGCCGACATGGATAGGGTCCCGAAGCAATGGCCGGAGCACGCGTGGAGACGCTGACGGCCCGGGCGCGCATGCTGTCGCACCGGGCCCGTACCGCCCTGCGCAAATCCGCCGTCGACTACTTCCGCGGCGACGCGTCCGACTGGCTCGCCTTCGGCGGGCTGCTGCTCACCGTCCCGGCGATCGCCTGCGGCACGATGATGCTGCCCGTCTGGTTCTCGCCGTCCGCCCTCGTCCTGCCGATCGTCGCCGGCGGCCTGCTCCTGCGCCCCGCGAGCCTCCTGGCCCTCTACGCGGCGTCCGCCGCCGCACTGATCGTCGAGGCCCTCGTCCTCGGCCCGTACACCCAGGGGCCCGCCCGGGTCACCCCCGGCACCGTCCTGGTGGTGGCGGCGTGCGGGTTCTTCGGTCTGGTCATCGCCCAGTTCCGCAGCCGCGTCGGCGTGCCGTGGCGGCGTGGCGGCACCATGCTCTTCGACCTGCGCGAACGGATCAGGGTGCAGAGCAAGTTGCCCGCCCTGCCGCGAGGCTGGCACCGCGAGATGGCCCTGCGCCCGGCGGGCGGCCAGTCCTTCTCCGGCGACTTCGTGGTCGCGGCCCGTACGAACGGCGGCCGGACCCTGGAGGTCGTCCTGACCGACGTCTCCGGCAAGGGCATGGAGGCGGGCTCCCGCGCCCTCCTCCTCTCGGGCGCCTTCGGCGGCCTCCTGGGCGCCCTGCCCCCGCACGGCTTCCTGCCGGCCGCCAACGGGTACCTGCTCCGCCAGGACTGGGAGGAGGGCTTCGCCACCTCCATCCACCTCGTCCTGGACCTGGAGACGGGAGATTACGAACTCCTCTCCGCCGGGCACCTGCCCGCGCTCCAGCTCTCGGCGGGGACGGGCCGCTGGCAGGAGAAGACCGGTGAGGGCCCGCTCCTCGGCGTCTACGACGGCGCGGAGTTCACCCCCACCCGAGGGAATCTGCGCCGCGGCGACGTCCTGATGCTCTTCACGGACGGCCTGGTCGAGACGGCGGACCGCGAGATCAGCGAGGGCATCGACCGCCTCACGGGCGAGGCCGACCGCTATGTCGCGGCGGGTTGGGAGGGTGCGACGTGGCACCTGATCGAAAAGGTGGCGAAGGACGTCAACGACGACCGCGCCCTCCTCCTGATCCGCCGCTCCGCCTGACGCCGCAAGTGCCCGCCGGCGCAATTGCTTTGCCCCAGGTGTAAAGACAAGGCAAACTGATTCCCGCTTCACATGTGACCAGGGGGGTCAGTGAGAAAAACCTTTGCGCGCGCGGCTGCGTTCACGGCGGCTGCGGCGGGCATCGTCATGTCCGGAATACTGGTGGCGCCGTCGGCGCAGGCCATCGCCACCGGCCCGTCCGGTGTTGGGGGTTGGGCCGAAGCCGTCAAGATCGACATCGGCAACGGGCAGCGTGTCTGCACCGGTGCCCTCGTCCGCGACGACCTCGTCATCACCGCCGCGAGCTGCTTCACCGAGCGGCCCGGCGCGCCGCTCCTGCGGGGCAAGCCCGCCGTGCCCGTCAAGGCCTGGGCGGGCACCAACGACCTGGCCACCGCGCAGGCCCGCACCATCGTCCACCTGGAACCCGCCCCGGGCGGCCGGGACCTGGTCCTGGCCCGGCTGAACGCCGCCGTCGTCGGGGCGCCGACCCTCTACGTGGGCGCCGACAAGCCGGCGTTCGAGGACGTACGCACCGTCACGGGATGGGGTCGCACGGCCACGGAGGCCTCGCCCACGCGCTCCCGCTACACCGGCCTGATGCTGAACGGGATCGGGGCCGGCGACATGACCGCCCGCGTCAACAGCGTGGGTGCCTCCCTCTGTGAGGGTGACAAGGGCGCCGCGCTGACCCGGTCGGAGCCCGGCCACACCTATCTGACGGGTGTCGTCAGCGGTTTCGGCCAGGCGGGCTGCCTCGGCGGCCCCTCGGCGGGGTCCACCGACGCCGTCGTCACGCGCACCGACAACGCGGCGCCCTGGATCCGCAGCCGCCTGTTCTACGGGGACCCGGCGTACCCGTCGCTCGCCGCGGGCGGCCGGCTGGAGCCCGGCAGCATGTTCTACGCCCACGGCAAAGCCGTACTGATCATGCAGGCCGACGGCAACCTGGTGCTGTACGCGGAGTCCGGCGCGGTGCTGTGGGCGTCCGGTACGTACGGCAACCCGGGCGCGTACGCCGTCCTCCAGGGCGATGGCAACTTCGTCGTCTACAAGAAGGACGGCGGCGAGGGCAAGGGTGGAGCCCTGTGGTCCACCGGCACCTGGGGCAACCCCGGCGCCACCCTGAAGCTCCAGGCCGACCACAACCTCGTGGTCTACCGGCAGGACGGCTCCGGTGCGTGGAGCACGGGCACCTGGTCCTACGGTGCGCACCTGTTCGCCGGTGAGAATCTGGCCTCGGGGCAGCTGATGGGCGAGACGGTCGCCATGGAACAGAGCGGCACCCTCACCGTGCGCGACTCCGAAACCTACGCGGTGCTCGCCTCCTACCCCGGCGGCTGGAACCCGGGCGCGTACGCCCGGATGCAGGCCGACGGGAACTTCGTCGTCTACAAGAAGGACGGCGGCGAGGGCAAGGGCGGAGCCCTGTGGTCCACCGGCACCTGGGGCAACCCCGGCGCCCGGCTGGTCGCGGGCAACGGAAACCTGACCCTGTACAAGAAGGACTCGAACGACATCCTGTGGCAGAGCGGACCCGGCCGATGAACACACGTACCCACCTCTCCCGTTTCGCCGTCGCCACCACCGCGGTCGCGGCCGGACTCCTGATGGCCCCGACGGCGCACGCGCTGCACGGCCAGGACGTCACGGAGGGCAACGCCCACCAGTACACGGCCAAGATCCGGATCGGGACGGGAGCGGCGCAGAAGGACTGCACCGGCACCCTCGTCGCCCCGCAGTGGATGGCCACCGCCTACAGCTGCTTCGCGGCCGACCCCACCGCCCCGGCGAAGGCCACGCTCGGCACCCGGTCGCTGAGCGACCCGGCCGCCCAGACGGTCGACATCGACGTGGTCAACCAGGTCAAGGCCCGCCCCGAGGTGGCGATGGTCCACCTCAAGCAGGAGCCGCGCGGGGTCGAGCCGCTCCGGCTGTTCAAGGTCGACGAGGACGTGGTCGGCATGCCCGTCGGCGTCGCCGGATTCGGCGGGGACCGGCTGAAGGTCGCCGAGCTCTGGGGCGGGAACGGCGAGGGCTACTGGAGCCTCATGCCGGTCGACCCGGAGCCCGGCCCCGTGGTCGACGCGGTCTGCGAGGGCGACATCGGCGCTCCGTACATCACGCCGTCCCGGGAGGGCGGCAACCGCCTCGCGGGCGTGGTGACCGAGACCGACCTGGGCTCCTGCCACGGCGCGGGCGGACCGGCCAACCGCTCCAAGGCGGCCATCGTGAACGGCTGGCGGGAGATCCCGTCCATGCACGCCGCGATGTCGCTGCCCCGCCTGGACGCCGGCCAGACCCTGCGCGCCGGGGAGACGGTCCGCGGCAAGAACACCGTCCTGACCCTGCAGGCCGACGGAAACCTGGTGCTCACGCACGTGGCCGGCGGCGAGCTGTGGGCCTCGGGGACCTGGGGCAACCCCGGTGCGCAGCTGCGGTTCCAGGCGGACGGCAACCTCGTCCTGTACCGCCAGGACGGCTCCGCGGCCTGGAGCAGCGGCTCCTGGGGCAATCCCGGGGCCCGCCTCGACCTCCAGGACGACGGCAACCTCGTCGTCTACCGCAAGGATGGCTCCGCCGCCTGGTCCACGGGCACGTGGCGCGTGGACCGCGTGCTGCGGGGCGGTCAGAACATCGGGTCCGGCCAGTGGGCGTCGAGCGCCACCGCCACCCTCGTGATGACCAACACCGGCTCGCTGGGGGTCCGGGAGACCGCCACGGGCGTGAGCCGCAGCGGCTTCGCCTCGTACAACCCCGGTGCGTACGCCCGGATGCAGGCGGACGGGAACTTCGTCGTCTACAAGAAGGACGGCGGCGAGGGCAAGGGCGGAGCCCTGTGGTCCACCGGCACCTGGGGCAACCCCGGCGCCCGGCTGGTCCTCCAGGACGACGGCAACCTCGTGCTCTACAAGAAGGATTCGTCCGAGGTCCTCTGGCAGGTCGGCAACACGGTCGGTCCCTGGGCGGGCAAGTAATTTCTTGCGTTCGGGCCGAAGCAAGGGCACACTGATCGCCGTTGAATCGAACGCGTTCAACTCGTAGCACTACTCATGGGGGGGTAGACATAAACGTCAACCGCAAGCGTGCCGCCTGGGCCGGCGCGCTCATCGCCGCCGCCGTATCGGCGGGCGTACTCGTGGCTCCGGTGGCGCAGGCCGCCGACACCAAGCCGGTCAAGGTGGGCGCGACCGACGTACCGGTGAAGAAGCACGCGGGTGTTCCGGCCAAGGCCACGCAGCGCACGTCGGCCAAGACGGACGGGCAGCGCGCGTCGGCCCTGGCGGCGAGCTCCGACGTCACCCTGCTGCCGGGCGACAAGCTCCTGTCGAACGAGTACATCGAAACCGCGAACGGCTTCCTGTACATGCAGCCGGACGGCAACCTCGTCCTCGACCACCAGTTCGGCGCCGAACTGTGGGCCACGGGCACCTACGGCAACAACGGTGCCTACGCCGTCTACCAGGGCGACGGCAACTTCGTCGTCTACAAGAAGGACGGCGGCGAGGGCAAGGGCGGAGCCCTCTGGAGCTCCCGCACCTGGGGCAACCCGAACGGTCACCTGACCTTCCAGGACGACGCCAACCTCGTCGTCTACCGCAAGGACAACTCCGCCGCCTGGTCGACGCGTACCTGGCGGGTGGGCGACAACACCATGACCGGTGGGGAGAACCTGGAAAGCGGCACCTGGATGGCGTCCACCAACTCCATCCTGGCCCAGGACTCCCGTGGCTACTTCGCGGTCTTCTACCGTGACGTGAACCGGGACCCCGTCGGCATCGGGATCTGGAGCCCCGGCGCCTACACCCGGATGCAGAAGGACGGCAACCTGGTCGTCTACAAGAAGGGCGGCGGCGAGGGCAAGGGTGGCGCCCTCTGGAGCACCGGGACGTACCGCTACCCCGGCGCCTACCTCGTCTACGGGTCGGACTCCAGCGTGGTGCTCCACGCCGCCAACGGTGAGGCCCTCGGCTGGTTCGAGAGCACCGACTACTAGCAGTCCCGATCCTGCGGAAGGCCCCGACGCCTGACCGCTCGATCACGTGCCCCCGGCCCGGGGTGGGTTCGCCCACCCCGGGCCGGGGGTTTTCTCCGTCACGCACCGCGAGCGGGGTCCGGCGGGCCGGAGGGCGATTCCAGCCCCGCCGGCCTTTGAGGCGCGGGGGATAGGGGGCGGCGCCCCCGACAACGGCGCCGCAGGCTGGGGCGTGACCGCGCAGGCCTCCGCCGACCAGAGGCCGCACCCGAAGTGGGCGGGGCCGGCTGGGGCTCCGCCGCGCCGGTTGGGGCCCGGCGGGCCGGATGGGGCTCCGCCCCGGACCCGGCCCAGCCGGGCGCGGGACCGCGCATGAGCCCCAGCCGGGCGCGGGACGGCGCATGTGCCCCAGTCGGGCGCGGGACCGCGCATGAGCCCCAGCCGGGCGCGGGACGGCGCATGTGCCCCAGTCGGGCGCGGGACGGCGCATGTGCCCCAGTCGGGCGCGGGCCGGCGCATGAGCCCCAGCCGGGCGTCCGGGCACCGGCACCCGCCGCGCGTCCCGGCCCGTCCGGACCACTCCCGCGCGATTGGCCCGGTTCCCCCGGCCCGAGGCGGCTTAGCGTGAGGCCCATGGACCGCACCCTCGCCGCAGACCTCGCCCGGCTCCCCGAACTGCTCGAAGCCACCCGCCGCGCCGCGGCCGACTCCCTCGGGACCCTGGACGCGCGTCCCGTCGTACCGCCCGCCGCCACCGCGAAACCGCACGCCCCCGAGCCCCTCCCCGACCACGGCGACGGCACGGAAGCGGCCCTGGCCGCCTTCCGCGAGCGCTGGGAGCCCCGCCTGTCGGCTTCCGCCGGTCCCCGCTACCTCGGCTTCGTCACCGGCGGCGCCACCCCGGCCGCCCTCGCGGGGGACTGGCTCACCGCCGCGCACGACCAGAACTCCAACTCCGCCCTCGACGGCGGCGGCCAGGACCTCGAACGCGAGACCACCACCTGGCTCCGCGAGCTCTTCGGCCTCTCCGACGCCCACACCGGCACCTTCGTCAGCGGCGCCACGATGTCCAACACCACCGGCCTCGCCATCGCCCGCGAATGGCTCGGCGAACGCCTCGGCGTCTCTCCGGCCGAAGACGGCGCCGCCGCACTCGGCCCCGTCCGGGTCCTCTCCGGCGCCCCCCACTCCTCCATCGCCAAGGCCCTGTCGATCCTCGGCCTGGGCCGGGGCTCCCTCGTCCAGGTCCCCACCCTCCCCGGCCGGGAGGCCGTCGACCCCGCCGCCCTCGACCGGGCCCTCGCCGACATCCCCGGCCCGGCCGTGGTCGTCGCCAACGCGGGCACCGTCAACACCGTCGACTTCGACGACCTCCGCGCGATCAACGCCCTCCGCGAACGCCACGACTTCTGGCTCCACACCGACGCCGCCTTCGGCGCCTTCGCCGCCCTGTCGCCGGACCACGCCCACCTCACCGACGGCCTCGACGCCTCCGACTCCGTCTGCGTCGACCTCCACAAGTGGCTCAACGTCCCCTACGACAGCGCCGTCCAGTTCACCCGCCGCCGAGACCTCCAGGCCCGCGTCTTCGCCAACTCCGCCGCCTACCTGGGCCCCCTCGGCGAACACCCCGACCTCGTCCACCTCACCCCGGAGAACTCGCACCGGCTGCGGGCGCTCGCCGCCTGGTTCACGCTCCGCGCCTACGGCCGCCGGGGCCACCGCGAGATCGTCGAACGCGACATCGCCTGCGCCCGCGCCCTGGCCGAGCAGCTCTCGGAGGACCCCTCCTTCCACCTCCTGGCCCCGGTCCGCCTCAACGTCGTCTGCTTCACCCTCTCCAAGGCCCCCACCCAGGCCCACCTCACCGCCCTCCGGGAGGCGGTCGCCTCCGAGGTGTTCCTCACCCCGACCGTCTACGCGGGAACCCCCGCCCTGCGCGCCGCGTTCTCCAACTGGCGTACCACGCACACGGACGTACGCCGGGCCGCCGAGGCCCTCCGTACGGCAGCGAAGGAGCTCACATGACGGCGGCCCACCCCCTGACCCTCCTCGAGATCGAGGCCCTCGCGCGCAGCGCGCACGAGGGCCAGACCGACAAGGCCGGCCGGCCGTACGCCGAACACCTCGCGGCCGTGGCCGAGGGCGTCCGGGTGCGCGGCGGCAGCCCCGAACAGCAGGCGGCGGCCTGGCTCCACGACGCGATCGAGGACGAGGCCCTCAGCCTCACCTGGCTGGATTCCGCCGCCCTCCCGCAGTCGGTGAAGGACATGGTCCTCGCGGTCACCAAGCGCCCCGGCGAACCGGTCGAGCAGTACGCGGCCCGTATCCTCGCCACCCCCGGCGCCCTCCTGATCAAGGAATCCGACCTCGCCCACAACGCGGACCCGGCCCGCCTCGCCGTCCTGGATCCCGCCACCCGCGACCGTCTGTCCGTGAAGTACGCGTATGTCCGCTCCCTCTTGGGCCTCACCACCCCCTGACCACACAAACGGAACGATGGTGATTCGTCACGAGACGGATAGCCGGGGCCCGTTGGTGGGAGGATGGTCCATGTGGGGGTGTGCTTGGCCGTGCGCCCCGGGCCGACCAGGGGACGACCGAAGGTGTGATCAGTAGTGGCCATTTCGCTGTCAGTGGTGGTTCTGTTGGCGGTCATCCTGGTGGTGTTGATCCGCGGCAACCACATCAAGCCGGGCCCCGCCATCGTCGCGGCCCTCTTCGGCTTCTTCCTCGCGTCGAGCTCGATCGCGGACGACGTGAACCGCTTCCTGAACTCCCTGGCGACGATGATCGCGAACATCCAGCTGTAGAGCTCCTCCGCGAAACGGCCCCTGACGGAAAAACGATGCTCAGGGGCCGTCGGTCTCACGCGGCACGACGTCATTTGACGGTGAGCGTTCCCGTCATCTGCGGGTGGAAGGAACAGACGAAGGGGTAAGTGCCGACCTTGGTCGGCGCGGTGAAGCTGCCGGACGCGCCGGCTTCGATGGTGCCGGTGTCGAAGGCGTAGCCGTCCGAGGCGGTCAGGGTGTGCGGAGTCGAGTCCTCGTTGACCACGGTGACCTTCGTACCGGGCTTGACCGTCAGCTTCGCGGGGTTGAACTTGAAGTCCTTGATGTGGACTTCCGCGGTCTCGACCGTCACGCTCGACGTGGCCGCGGGCGCGGACACGGCCGCGGCGCTGGTACTCGTGACGCCGACGACGGCGAACAGGGCACAGGCGGCACCGACCGCTGCTGCCCGGGTGCGGTGACGACTGCGGCGGGAACGGGTGAGCGACATGGTCGCCCCTCTCACGGATCTGTGATGGTCTTGACCGGCTCGGACGGTCTCGCCTGCGACCTCGTCCGACCGGCCGATTCACGTCCGCCCGCCGTGGGCGAGGCGGCTCATGCGCCGCTGGTATTCGGCCATTTCGATCCTGCTGCGAAGTGGCCGTGATCAGCCGCGCGACGACTTGCGGGATGGTTTCGAGACTCGGTGCGCCGATCGGTGCCGCCGACAGCCCCGCCATCGGTCGCCACAGCCGGGACCGAAAGGCTCCCGTTCGGATCCGAGCTCTCTCCCCACTATCCCAGGCCACCGCAGAGGGGCCACTTCACAGCCCCCGGGAACGACGAAGGGCCAGGTGGAGGAAACGTCCTCTGACCTGGCCCTTCGTGCTTCAGAGCGGGTGACGGGAATCGAACCCGCGTAGCTAGTTTGGAAGACTAGTGCTCTACCATTGAGCTACACCCGCAACGCACGCGCCGCAGGTCACGAGGACCGCGGCACGGACAGCATCCTAGCGGGTCGTTCAGCGCCTGCGCACACCACATTCGGGGCCGGCGCGCGGAGCCGTCGAAAACCGGTCGGGAAACTCCGTGCATCAGAGCGTCTCCGGGCATGTACCCTACGTGTCGCACCGACGGGGTGTGGCGCAGCTTGGTAGCGCGTCCGCTTTGGGAGCGGAAGGTCGTCGGTTCGAATCCGGCCACCCCGACCACAAGATCGCGTTTGCAAGATCGCGTTGTGGGCTGATTGCCGCTTGCGGTTACTATGCAAGCTGCGTGCCCGTGTGTCTGATGTACCGGGCCCGATCCGCTGAACCGCTGAATCGCAGCGACAGCAGAGACCCCAGCAGTCAGCCACAAGGAGACCAAACCGTGAAGAGCGCCGTGGAGACCCTGAACCCGACTCGGGTTCGGCTCACTGTTGAGGTGCCCTTCGAGGAGCTCAAGGACAGCCTCGACGCGGCGTACAAGAAGATCAACCAGCAGGTCACGGTGAAGGGCTTCCGCAAGGGCAAGATCCCGAACCGCGTCATCGACCAGCGCTTCGGCCGCGGTGCGGTGCTGGAGGAGGCCGTCAACGACGCCCTCCCGAAGTTCTACACCGAGGCCGTCAACGAGGCCGACCTGAACCCGCTGGGTCAGCCCGAGGTCGACATCACCGAGCTGAAGGACGGCGAGCTGCTGGCCTTCACCGCCGAGGTCGACGTGCGTCCCGAGATCGAGATCCCGGACTACTCCGGCATCGAGGTCGAGGTCGACGCGGTCGAGGTCTCGGACGAGGACGTCGAGAAGTCGGTCGAGCAGCTGCGCAGCCGCTTCGCGTCCACCAAGGACGTCGAGCGCGCCGCCGCCGAGGGTGACGTCGTCACCATCGACCTCGAGGCCAAGGTCGACGGCGAGGTGCTGCCCGACGGCGTCGCCTCCGACGTCTCCTACACCATCGGCTCGGGCGAGCTGCTCGAGGGCATCGACGAGGCCGTGAAGGGCCTGGAGGCCGGTGGCGAGGCCACCTTCACCTCCCAGCTGAAGGGCGGCTCCGCCGAGGGCAAGGACGCCGAGGTCACCGTCAAGGTCACCAAGGTCTCCGCCCGTGAGCTGCCGGAGCTGGACGACGAGTTCGCCCAGCTGGCGAGCGAGTTCGACACCATCGAGGACCTCAAGGCCGACAGCCGCAAGCGCCTCGAGAACATGAAGCAGTACGACCAGGCCACGCAGGCCCAGGAGCGCGTCCTGGAGAAGCTGCTGGAGCTCGTCGAGGTGCCGATCCCCGAGAAGCTGCTCGAGGACGAGGTCAACACCCGCAAGCACAACCTGGAGCACCACCAGCTCGGCCAGATGGGCCTGACCATCGAGAAGTACCTGGAGTTCCAGGGCAAGACGGTCGAGGAGTTCGACGCCGAGACCAAGGAGCAGGCGGTCAAGGGCATCAAGACCCAGTTCGTCCTCGACGCTCTGGTCAACAAGGAGAAGCTGGGCGTCGACCAGGAGGAGCTCACCGAGCACCTCATGCGCCGCGCCGCCTCCTCCGGCATGTCCCCCGACCAGTTCGCCCAGGCGGTCGTCGAGGGTGGCCAGGTCCCGATGCTGGTCGGCGAGGTCGCCCGCGGCAAGGCCCTCGCGGTCGTCGTCGAGGCCGCCAAGGTCACCGACACCAACGGTGAGGTCGTCGACCTGTCCGACGAGGACGAGGAGCAGGTGACCGAGACCGTCGAGGCCGCCGTCGACGGTGACACCGAGGTCGTCGAGGACGAGGCCAAGTAAGGCAGTCCAGGCCGTCCGGCAGCCCCTGCCGGACACGCCCGAGCAGTGACCCGAAGGGCCCGTGCGCAGCCGCGTACGGGCCCTTCGGCGTGGGGGTGCGGGGGGCCGGGCGGAGCCGCCGCGCCGGGCCCCGCGCGGCCCCCGCGAAGGCCCTCGTAGCTTGCGCTCCGAGCGAACAGTTCGGGAAGCGGGATGGCGTTGTCCGACCTGCGCGTTAGGGTCCATGAATACGAGGGCACGGGAGTACCCGGAACCACCCGGACGCCGGCGGACCTTTCCGCTCCGGCCGGGCCGCGCCCCAGAACGAGACGCTGAGACGGCACATGGCCGTCGGAGACGAGCAGGTGGATACGTGACGAATCTGATGCCTTACGCCGCGGGTGAGCCGTCCATCGGTGGCGGCCTCGGCGACCATGTCTACAACCGGCTCCTCGGCGAGCGGATCATCTTCCTCGGCCAGCAGGTCGACGACGAGATCGCCAACAAGATCACGGCGCAGCTCCTCCTCCTGGCCGCCGAGCCGGAGAAGGACATCTACCTCTACATCAACAGCCCGGGTGGCTCCGTGACGGCGGGCATGGCGGTCTACGACACCATGCAGTACATCCCGAACGACGTCGTCACCATCGGCATGGGCATGGCGGCCTCCATGGGCCAGTTCCTGCTGACCGGTGGCGCCAAGGGCAAGCGCTTCGCCCTGCCGAACACCGACATCCTGATGCACCAGGGCTCCGCCGGCATCGGCGGTACCGCGTCCGACATCAAGATCCAGGCCCAGTACCTGCTGCGCACCAAGCAGCGCATGGCCGAGATCACCGCGTTCCACTCGGGCCAGACCGTCGAGGCGATCATCCGCGACGGCGACCGCGACCGCTGGTTCACCGCCGAGGAGGCCAAGGAGTACGGCCTCATCGACGAGATCATCTCGGCCGCGTCCAACGTGCCGGGCGGCGGCGGCACCGGGGCCTGATCCCGGCCCCACCCGCCAGTACCGAGCAGCCGACAGCCCGCAGAACGCCACCAGGATGGTGAACACCCAGATGCAGAACAACTTCTCCGCGAGCGGCCTCTACACCGGCCCGCAGGTGGACAACCGCTACGTCATCCCGCGCTTCGTCGAGCGCACCTCGCAGGGCGTGCGCGAGTACGACCCGTACGCGAAGCTCTTCGAGGAGCGCGTGATCTTCCTCGGCGTGCAGATCGACGACGCCTCCGCCAACGACGTCATGGCGCAGCTGCTGTGCCTGGAGTCGATGGACCCGGACCGCGACATCTCGATCTACATCAACAGCCCCGGCGGCTCCTTCACGGCGCTGACGGCGATCTACGACACGATGCAGTTCGTGAAGCCGGACATCCAGACGGTCTGCATGGGCCAGGCGGCCTCGGCCGCCGCGGTCCTGCTCGCCGCCGGTACCCCCGGCAAGCGCATGGCCCTGCCGAACGCCCGCGTGCTGATCCACCAGCCGTCCGGCGGCACCGGCCGTGAGCAGCTCTCCGACCTGGAGATCGCGGCCAACGAGATCCTGCGCATGCGCGACCAGCTGGAGACCATGCTGGCCAAGCACTCGACGACGCCGATCGAGAAGATCCGCGACGACATCGAGCGCGACAAGATCCTCACGGCCGAGGACGCCCTCGCGTACGGCCTGATCGACCAGATCGTTTCCACCCGCAAGACCAACAGGGCCTGACGAGGCCCGATCCTTGCCGTCAGACGGCGTGGGGACGCCGTCGGATTCGGCGATGTGAACCACGTCAAGGGGGCCCCGCACGGGGCCCCCGGCAAGGTACCGTCGGATATGAGGCACCAGGAGCGCTGAACCAAGCGTCTCCCAGGCGAAGGGGAAGCACCTCGTGGCACGCATCGGTGACGGCGGCGATCTGCTCAAGTGCTCGTTCTGCGGAAAGAGCCAGAAGCAGGTGAAGAAGCTCATCGCAGGACCCGGTGTGTACATCTGCGACGAGTGCATCGACCTCTGCAACGAGATCATCGAAGAGGAACTCGCGGAGACCTCCGAGGTGCGGTGGGAGGAACTCCCCAAGCCCCGTGAGATCTACGAGTTCCTGGAGAGCTACGTCGTCGGCCAGGAGCCGGCGAAGAAGGCGCTCTCCGTCGCGGTGTACAACCACTACAAGCGCGTCCAGGCCGGCGAGAACGGCGGCGCGCAGGGCCGGGACGACGCGATCGAGCTCGCGAAGTCCAACATCCTGCTGCTGGGCCCCACGGGCTCCGGCAAGACGCTGCTGGCCCAGACGCTCGCGCGCATGCTGAACGTCCCGTTCGCCATCGCCGACGCGACGGCGCTGACGGAGGCCGGGTACGTCGGCGAGGACGTCGAGAACATCCTGCTCAAGCTGATCCAGGCGGCCGACTACGACGTCAAGAAGGCCGAGACCGGGATCATCTACATCGACGAGATCGACAAGGTCGCGCGCAAGAGCGAGAACCCGTCGATCACCCGTGACGTGAGCGGCGAGGGCGTGCAGCAGGCGCTGCTGAAGATCCTCGAGGGCACGACGGCGTCCGTCCCGCCGCAGGGCGGCCGCAAGCACCCGCACCAGGAGTTCATCCAGATCGACACGACGAACGTGCTCTTCATCGTGGGCGGCGCCTTCGCCGGCCTGGAGAAGATCATCGAGTCGCGTGCGGGCGCCAAGGGCATCGGCTTCGGGGCGACGATCCGCTCGAAGCGCGAGATCGAGGCGAGCGACCAGTTCCAGGAGGTCATGCCGGAGGACCTGGTGAAGTTCGGGATGATCCCCGAGTTCATCGGCCGCCTGCCCGTGCTGACCTCGGTGCACAACCTGGACCGCGAGGCCCTGCTCCAGATTCTCATCGAGCCGCGCAACGCGCTGGTGAAGCAGTACCAGCGGCTGTTCGAACTCGACGGCGTCGAGCTGGACTTCGAGCGCGAGGCGCTGGAGGCCATCGCGGACCAGGCGATCCTCCGCCAGACGGGCGCGCGCGGGCTGCGCGCCATCATGGAAGAGGTCCTGATGTCGGTGATGTACGAGGTCCCGTCCCGCAAGGACGTGGCCCGCGTGGTCATCACGGCGGACGTGGTCCGCTCCAACGTCAACCCGACGCTCGTCCCGCGCATCGTCCCGAAGGACCAGGGGCCGCACGAGAAGTCGGCGTAGACCTTAGCCGGCAAGCAGCGAACAGCAAGTAGAAGGGGTATCTCCAGCCAACTGGCTGGAGATACCCCTTTGGCGTTCCAAGATCAGTCAAGATTCGTGAAATTCGGCCATATGTTCGGAGGTCTATGGGTCTTGGGCGGCTCTGACTGGTCAACTACTGCCCGGTAGTTGATCACAGGGATTGAGGAGTAGGCGTATGAACAAGGTGCGACGGATGATTGGTATGGCTGCGGCGACAGCGATAGCTGGTGCGCTTCCGGTGCTCGCGGCGTCACCTGCCCACGCCACGTGGGGAGACTGCACGAACTACATGCGAAACCTGGGCTATACCGTCGGCTCAGGGGTGAGTGGTGCGTGCAGTACGGGTGAGGACGGCATGATAGGTCGGCAGCTCTGTTTCAACCGGATGCTCTCCCTGGGCGTGAAGTGGGATGACGCCAGCGAAGCGTGCTACCAGGCGGCGCGCGGCTGATGTGAACTGCGCGAGGGCCCAGTACAGACTGTTGGGCCCTCGCCCGTCGATCAGGCCTTGGTCCGGCTTGTGTTGTACAGCTTCGCCGTAACTGCGGCCACCTCGTCGAGGGTGCCGCTGCTCCCGCCGAGCAGGAACGCTCCCGGATCGGCGACATTGATGCCGACCAGGGTCGAGTGGTCAGCCCAGGCGCAGGAGGGGATCTGCAACTCCTTGGGCTCCTTGGCCGTCGTGCTGGGCTTGGTGTTGATCATCTTGATGTTGGCGCACTTCATCACGGCGCCCTTGAATCCGGCCGGGGTGAACTCCTTCGGAGCGTCGGCCAGCTCGTACTTGAGGCCGAGCTTCTCGGTGTCCTTGTTGGCCTGGCTGATGCCGGCGTAGTAGGCGTCGATCGCCTTCGCCGGGTCGGCGATGTTGCCCCAAAGACCGTTGGCCGCGAGCTGCTTGCCCTTCTTGTCCGCACCGATCGCGTACTTGGCGGTCGCGTTGTGCGCGTTCTGCACACCGAGCGCGTCGGCCCTGGTCTTCCCCTCACCAGTGACCGGGGCGTCGGCGGAGGGGGCGCCGGCGGTGTCCGGTGCCTTCTGGTAGCTGTCCACGGAAGCGGGGTAGGCCAGCTTGTAGCCCTTGGTGTCGGCGGCCACCGACCCCGAGCCGCCCTGCGTGAAGTACCAGCCGGCGCCGCCGATCAGCGCGACCGCGACCACGATGCCGATGATGACGCCCGCCTTGGACTTCTTCGGGGGCGTGCCGCCGTACGGGGCCTGCTGCTGGTAGCCGTACGCCTGGGTCGGCGGCTGCTGCGGGTAGCCCTGCGGGGGGACGCCCGGCTGCTGCTGGGGGTAGCCGTAGCCCGGCTGCGGGGCGGGCTGGCCGTACGGGCCCGGCGGCGGCGGGGGCTGCTGCCCGTACGGTCCGGGCTGCTGCGGCTGCTGGCCGTACGGCCCCGGCTGGTTGTAGCTCATCTCTGCGTCCCCCTCAGGAACTTCTTCTTCTTTAGGAACTTCTTATGCTGCCCACATCCTTGCGGAAGATCGAACACGTTCGGGCGCCGGGGTCCCAGGCGTTACGGAACTACGACGCGCACGCAACGTACGGCAACGTCCTACTTCGCCGGGACCTCCATCGCGGACCGCAGTTCGCGGGCGCGTCCGGCGAGGTCGTCGATCGTCACCGGCTTGTTCTCGACCGGGACGGTGACCGTCACCAGTGAGCTGTGGTCGCCCCACATGCACAGCGGCAGCGACGCCCCCTCCAACGTGAGCGTGCCGCAGCGCATCGCGCCGCCCGCGGGCTTGCCCGCTTCATGGGTGGTGATGTCGGCTTCCTTGACGCCCATGGACACCAGGCCCTTGGTGAGTTCCGCGCCCGGGTCCTCGTCGCCGAACGCGGCCTGGGCGCCGCTGACCACCAGTTGCGCGGTGCCAGCCTGGTCGGCGTAGACCACGGCCACCTGCTTCGTGCCCTTCTTCTGCGCGCCCTGACCCTGCTTGATCGCGTCGACCCGCGGCCCGGAGGCCTGCAGGGTCAGGCCCTGGAAGGTGGCGGGCGGAACGAGTTCGTACTTGCCGGCGTCGGCGGGGCCGTCGAACGCCGTGCCCAGGGCGAACTTGACGGCGAAGGCACCGATGGCGAAGCCCACCACCGCTCCCACGCTCTTGAAGACTCGCTTGCTCCTGGGCGGTGCGGGCGCGGGCTGGGGGGACGGGTACGCGGGCTGGGGAGTGATCTCGTTCATGCTGCGCATGAGATGGCTCCGGTACGGCCGAACGCAATGGGCGGCCCCACTGCGGTATGGATTCGTAACGGAGGCGGACCCGCCCGTATCCTGTGCCCCGTGACCGAGAACACGCAGACACCCAGTGCCCCCGACTCCGAACTGCCGACCACGTACGCGCCGGCCGAGGTAGAGGGGAAGCTCTACGAGCGCTGGGTAGAGCGTGGGTACTTCACGGCCGACCCCGCGAGCGAGAAGCCCGCGTACACCATCGTCATCCCGCCCCCGAACGTCACCGGCTCCCTCCACCTGGGCCACGCCTTCCAGCACACGCTCATGGACGCCCTGACCCGCCGCAAGCGCATGCAGGGCTACGAGTCGCTGTGGCTGCCCGGCATGGACCACGCCGGCATCGCCACCCAGAACAAGGTCGAGCAGCAGCTCGCCGAGGAGGGCAAGTCCCGCCACGACCTGGGCCGCGAGGAGTTCGTCGAGCGGGTCTGGCAGTGGAAGGAAGAGTACGGCGGCAAGATCCTCGGCCAGATGCGGCGCCTCGGTGACGGCGTCGACTGGTCGCGCGAGCGGTTCACGATGGACGAGGGGCTGTCCAAGGCCGTCCAGACGATCTTCAAGCGGCTCTTCGACGACGGCCTGATCTACCGCGCCGAGCGCATCATCAACTGGTGCCCGCGCTGTCTGACGGCCATCTCCGACATCGAGGTGGAGTACCAGGAGGACGCCGGCGAGCTCGTCTCCATCAAGTACGGGGAAGGCGAGGACACCCTCGTCGTCGCCACCACCCGTGCCGAGACGATGCTCGGTGACACCGCCATCGCCGTCCACCCGGACGACGAGCGCTACAAGCACCTCGTCGGCAAGCTCATCAAGCTGCCGCTCACCGACCGCTCGATCCCGGTCGTCGCGGACACGCACGTCGACCCCGAGTTCGGCACCGGCTGCGTCAAGGTGACCCCGGCGCACGACCCGAACGACTTCGCCATCGGGCAGCGCCACAACCTGCCCAACATGACGATCATGGACGAGCACGGTGTCAT
Source organism: Streptomyces sp. NPDC096339 (assembly GCF_044762985.1). NCBI lineage: Bacteria > Bacillati > Actinomycetota > Actinomycetes > Kitasatosporales > Streptomycetaceae > Streptomyces > Streptomyces sp. NPDC096339. The sequence goes on from NZ_JBIWFI010000010.1 coordinate 41,690, forward strand.
CACCGTCCACGGCCCCTTCCTCGGCCTGGATCGTTTCGAGGCCCGTTCCGCGGTCGTCGGCGCCCTGCGCCAGCAGGGCCGCATCGTCGCGGAGAAGCGTCCGTACCTGCACTCCGTCGGACACTGCTCCCGCTGCAGCACCACCGTCGAGCCGCGCCTGTCCCTCCAGTGGTGGGTCAAGGTCGAGACCCTCGCCAAGGCCGCCGGTGACGCGGTCCGCGACGACCGGGTCACGATCCACCCCAAGGAGATGGAGAAGCGGTACTTCGACTGGGTCGACAACCTCAACGACTGGTGCATCTCGCGCCAGCTGTGGTGGGGCCACCGCATCCCGGTCTGGTACGGCCCGAACGGCGAGGTCGTCTGCGTCGGACCGGACGACGCGGTGCCGACGGGCGAGGGCTGGGTCCAGGACACGGACGTCCTCGACACCTGGTTCTCCTCCGGCCTGTGGCCGTTCTCGACGCTCGGCTGGCCGGAGAAGACCCCGGACCTGGCGAAGTTCTACTCCACCGACGTCCTGGTCACCGGCCACGACATCATCTTCTTCTGGGTCGCCCGGATGATGATGTTCGGCCTGTACGCCATGGACGGCGAGGTCCCCTTCAAGACGATCGCGCTGACCGGCCTGGTCCGTGACGAGCGCGGCAAGAAGATGTCGAAGTCCTTCGGCAACGTCGTCGACCCGCTGGACTGGATGGACAAGTACGGCTCCGACGCCGTCCGCTTCACCCTGGCCAAGGGCGCCAACCCCGGCACCGACGTCCCGATCGGCGAGGACTGGGTCCAGGCCTCCCGCAACTTCGCCAACAAGATCTGGAACGCGACCCGCTTCGCGCTGATGAACGGCGCCACCATCGAGGGCGAGCTCCCGGCCCCCGAGCAGATGTCGGCGACCGACCGGTGGATCCTGTCCCGCCTGAACAAGACCGTCGCGCAGGTCGACGCGTACTACGAGGACTTCCAGTTCTCGAAGCTCAGCGAGGCCCTCTACCACTTCGCGTGGGACGAGGTCTTCGCCTGGTACGTCGAGCTGTCGAAGACGACCTTCTTCGCCGGCGGCGAGCAGGCCAAGGTCTCCGGCCGGGTCCTCGGCGAGGTCCTCGACACCATGCTGCGCCTGCTGCACCCGGTGGTCCCCTTCGTCACCGAGACGCTGTGGACCACGCTGACCGGCGGCGAGTCCCTCGTCGTCGCCGACTGGCCGAAGGACAGCGGCTTCCGCGACGAGGCCGCCGAGGCCGAGATCGAGCAGGTCCAGGCCGTGGTCACCGAGGTCCGCCGGTTCCGCAAGGAGCAGGGCCTCCAGGACGGCCAGAAGGTCCCGGCCCGCCTGGACCTGACCGGCACGGCGCTGGCCCCGCACGAGGGCGCCATCCGCCAGCTGCTGCGCCTCCAGCCGGAGGGCGACTCCTTCAGCGCCACCGCGACCCTCCCGGTCGCCGGCGCCACGGTCGCGCTCGACCTGTCGGGCACCATCGACGTGGCCGCCGAGCGCAAGCGCCTCTCCAAGGACCTGGCGGCCGCCGAGAAGGAGAAGCAGCAGGCCGAGGCGAAGCTGGGGAACGAGGCGTTCATCGCCAAGGCCCCCGACAACGTCGTGGACAAGATCAAGGGCCGGCTGGCCAAGGCCGAGGTGGACATCGCCCGGCTCCAGACCCAGCTGGACGGGCTGCCGGCCACGCAGTAAATCGGCACAGCGCACTCCGTACGGCGCACGACCCATGGGGAAGGGCCCCCGCACCACGGTGCGGGGGCCCTTCCCCATGGGTCGGAACAGCCGCGGCCCGAACGCCGTCGGAATCGGCACCGCCACCACCGCGTACCCGGTCGGCGGTCCCGGCCCCGGTGGAGCGGAAGGTCACCGGGGCCGGGACCTCGGGCCTGTCCGAAGTGCCCTAAATCACGCGGTGTGCGACCCCGGTGGATCGGTGTCGGGGGCGGTCGGCACGGATGATGGAGGGCATGCACGCGAAGCCCGCCCTCTCGGCGCTCCACCGGGTCACGGCCTCCGGTGCCCGGCTCGCGCGGGGCTGGTCCGGTTCGCCGCGTGCGATGGACGTGGTCGCGGCGCTGAGCTGCCTGGGCCTGATGGCGCTCGACCTGCCGGGTCTGGCGGCCGCCGACAACTCCCTGACCGGCCCTTCCGCGGCCGTCGTCCTCGCGCTGGGCTGCTCCACCCTGCTGGTGCGGCGCCGGATGCCCTGGATCTCGTACCTCGCCGCGCTGCTCTTCATCGGCTGGCTGCACGAGTTCACCCTGATCCAGTTCGCGCTGTACTCGGTGGGCCGCTTCCGCGGGCGCCGGGCCGGTGTCCTCGCCACCCTCGGCTACCTGGCCTTCGCGCTGGCGCTGTTCTGGTGGGTGCCGGGCTGGCCCGAGGCCAGGCACGACTCGCTCAGCTCCTTCCTCGGCGTGGTCGTGCCCATCGGGGCGCTCGCCTCGGCCGTCGGCATCGCCGCCTACCGGCACGACCTGGTCGCGGAGCTGAACGCGCGCCGGGCCGAGTCCGCGGTGCTCCAGGCCGTGCAGCAGGAACGCACCTCGGTCGCGCGGGACGTCCACGACTTCGTCGGGCGGGAGCTGACCCTGCTGACGGTGCGCTCCGAGGTGTTGTCGGTGCGCTCGCGCGAGACCTCGTACGCCAAGGACTTCGAGGAGCTCGCGGACACCGCGCGCCGGGCCCATCTGGTGCTGAACGAGATCATCGTGCAACGCGGTGAGCGGGCCTCGACCCCGGGGGTGGAGGGTCTTGCGGCGCTCGCGGAGGAGAGCGGGCGCGCGGGTTCACCCGTACGCCTCGCCATGGACCCGGACGTGAACGGGCTGTCGCCACTGCGGCAGGCGGCGGTCTACCGGGTGGTGCAGGAGTGCCTGACCAACGCGGCCAAGCACGCGTGCGGGGAGACCGTCGAGGTGTCCATCGCGGCGGACGGGCCGCGGCTGCGGATCGCCGTCAGCAACGCGCTGCCCGCCCGAACCTCCGGCCGGGCCCCGGTCTCGGCGGGCTCGGGGACGGCGAGCATGTCCGAGCGCGTGCGCAGCCTGGGCGGCACCCTGACGGCGACGCGCACGGAGGACTCGTACGAGGTGGTCGCGACGCTCCCGCGCGGGTAGACGACCCTAGGCCTTCGCGGGGGTCAGCAGGCCGTTCAGGGTGTCGAGGTCCTCGACGCAGCGGCCGGAGCCGAGGGCCACGCAGTCCAGCGGGTTCTCGGCGACGAAGACCGGGATGCCGGTCGCGGAGGCCATCCGCAGGTCCAGGCCGGGCAGCAGCGCGCCGCCGCCGGTCAGGACGATGCCGTGTTCCATCACGTCGCCGGAGAGCTCGGGCGGGCACTCCTCCAGGGTGGTGCGGACGGCGGCGATGATCGCCTCGATCGGTTCGTCGAGCGCGGCGCGGACGTCCGGCGCGGTCAGGACGAGGGTCCGCGGCATGCCGCCGACCTTCTCGCGGCCGCGCACGGTGAAGGTGCGGTCCTCCAGCTCGGGCCGGTCGGGGACGGGCCAGGCAGAGCCGATGGCCACCTTCAGGTCCTCGGCCGTGCGCTCGCCGACGAGGAGCCCGTGCTCCTTGCGCACGTAGTCCATGATCGCCGCGTCGAGCCGGTCGCCGCCGACTCGCAGCGACTGCGAGGTGACGATCCCGCCGAGCGAGATCACGGCGACCTCGGAGGTGCCGCCGCCGATGTCGACGACCATCGAGCCGCGCGGTTCGGCCACCGGCAGCCCGGCCCCGATCGCCGCGGCCATCGGTTCCTCGATCAGGTGCACGCTCCTGGCGCCGGCCCGGGTGGAGGCTTGGACGATGGCCCGCCGCTCGACCTGGGTGACGCCCGACGGTACGCAGATCACCATCCGGGCGCGGGGCCGGCGGCCGGGGACGGCCTTGCGGACGAAGTGCCGGATCATCTCCTCCGCGGCCTCGTAGTCGCAGATCACCCCGTCCTTGAGGGGGCGGATGGCGGTGATGGAGCCGGGGGTGCGGCCGATGGTCTCCTTGGCCTCCGCCCCGACGGCCAAGGCGGTGGTGGTGCCCGCCTTCACGGCGACCACGGACGGCTCATTGAGGACGATCCCGTGCCCCCGTGCGTAGACCAGGGTGTTCGCGGTACCCAGGTCCATCCCTATGTCGCGGCTGGATCCTGTCGTGTTGCTGCTGGCCTGCGGCATTTGTTCCCCTATCTGCTGCCGCAAGGCTTGCATAACGATCAGGTCGCTCCCGCCGTCGAAGGACCCGAAACGCCCGGGCCGAAAGTCCCAGGGGTTGGAACTGCTGTCTGTTAGCTGGGTGTGAGTGTGTTCTGGCATGTATGGGTGAGTTCCTCGTTCGCTGTGGTGGGTCGGCGATGGGTGGGAACGGGAGTTCTTGCGTCGAATGGGTGACCTTTGCGGCTGGTGCTCGTTGACTGGGGGCGGGTTCTTCGATGGCGGGGTGGTGGGTGGGGTGCGGGTGTTGTCGGCGCCGTTCGTCGCGCCCGGGCCTTCGGGTGTTGCGGTGCGGACCCGCTTGAAGGGCCTGACCGGGCGGGATGAGGAGGTCCTGGCTCTGGTCGGGGCGCATCTGGGCTCGCTCGCTGCGAAGGACCTGGCCGTGCGGTGCCGCGACGGCTTGGAGCACTCCTCCGATTCGTGGGCGGCACGGAAGCGTGAGCTGACCGCCGTGTCGTCGTCGCGGTGGGCGGGCAGCATCACCAAGGCCACGCATGATCAGTGGGCGGTGGCTCGGCGTGGCCAGATGGCACACGTGCAGAGCCTGGAAGCTGGCATCAGGACGATCCGGCACCGCCTTGCGCAGCCGATCGGCGCGAGGGGAACCAAGGCGGCTCCGGGCGGTTACCGGACCCGGCAGGAGTGGCATGCGAAATCGCGGCGTCTACGGGTGCTGGAGGACCGGCTCGCCGTCGTGCGGGCCGACCGCGAGGCCGGGACCGTGCGTGTGGTGCGCGGAGGCAAGCACCTGCTCAATACTCGGCACCATCTCGCTGCCGCGCAGCTCGGCAAGGAGGAGTGGCGCCTGCGGTGGGAGGCCGCCCGCTGGTTCCTCTGTGCTGATGGCGAGTCGGGGAAGAGGTTCGGGAACGAGACGATCCGCGTCACCCCCGACGGCGAGGTTTCGGTCAAGCTCCCCGCCCCGCTCGCCCATCTGGCCAACGGCACCCACGGCCGGTACGCCCTCGCCGACCGGATCGTGTTCCCGCACCGGGGCGTGGAGTGGGCCGACCGCGTCGCAGCCAACCAGGCCGTCGCCTACCGCATCCACCTGGACGTGGACCGTGGCCGCTGGTACCTGACTGCCTCCTGGCAATACCCGCCCGCCCCGACCATCCCGATCGAGGCGGCTCTTGCGCACGGGGTGATCGGGGTGGACACCAACGCCGATCACCTCGCCGCCTGGCGCCTGGACCGGCACGGCAACCCGATCGGCAATCCCCGCCGCTTCGCCTACGACCTCACGGGCAGCGCCGGGCACCGTGACGCGCAGGTCCGCCACGCCCTCACCCGCCTCCTCAACTGGGCCAAAGCATGCGACGTGAAGGCGATCGCAGTCGAAGACCTCGACTTCACAGCGGAGAAGACCCGTGAGAAGCACGGAGGTAAGCGCCGGTTCCGGCAGTTGATCTCCGGCATGCCCACCGGCCGCCTGCGCGCCCGGCTGATGTCGATGGCCGACCAGACGGGTATCGCGATCATCGCGGTCGACCCGGCATACACCAGTAGGTGGGGTGCCCAGCACTGGCAGAAACCCCTCACCACCATCAACCGCAAGACCACCCGTCACGATGCCGCCGGCATCGCGATCGGCAGGCGCGCCCAAGGGCACCCGGTTCGGCGTCGGACGGCACCGCCCCCTGCTCACCGGAGTGATGAGCAGGGGCATCGGACCGTCCAGGCCCCACCGGGCTCCCTTGGGCGTGAGGAAACCCACCCCCGCGTTCCCGGACCGCGCACACGATGAGCCAGGCCCGGACACGGAGCGAAAGTGGGAGACCAGCGTGCCCAACACCGTCCGGGGCACACGGCTGAGCATGGGTCCTGGCAACAGGACTCACTCCCGCTCAGTCTTTAGGAACGGTCGGCGTCCGTAGACTGGGCGTGTGAGTGAGCAGCAGCCCGAGAGCCACGACCGCGACAAGTTCGACGAGTTCGACCAGATCGTGGCCGAAGAGTCCGACCGCGACCCCGACCTGGCGGTGATCGAGGCCGGCAGCCGCACCCTGCGCACCCAGGCCGGACCGCCCCAGGGCGACCCGGTACCCGCCCGGCCCACCGACCCGGAGGTCGCCAAGGCGCTGCTGGAGGTGGAGCAGGAGCTCTCCACGCGCTGGGGCGAGACCAAGCTGGAGCCGTCGGTGACGCGCATCGCGGCGCTGATGGACGTACTGGGCGAGCCGCAGCGCGCCTACCCGACCATCCATGTCACCGGGACCAACGGCAAGACCAGCACGGCACGCATGATCGAGTGCCTGCTGAACGCCTTCGAGCTGCGCACCGGCCGCTACACCAGCCCGCACGTGCAGTCGATCACCGAGCGGATCAGCCTCGACGGCGCGCCGATCGACGCCGAGCGGTTCGTCGAGACGTACCACGACATCAAGCCGTACGTGGAGATGGTCGACTCCAGTGAGGAGTTCCGGCTGTCGTTCTTCGAGGTGCTGACCGGGATGGCGTACGCGGCCTTCGCGGACGCCCCCGTCGACGCGGCCGTCATCGAGGTCGGCATGGGCGGCACGTGGGACGCGACCAACGTCATCGACGCCGCGGTCGCCGTCATCACTCCGATCAGCCTCGACCACACCGACCGGCTCGGCAACACGCCCGGTGAGATCGCCCTGGAGAAGGGCGGCGTCATCAAGCAGGACGCGACCGTGATCCTGGCCCAGCAGCCGGTGGACGCGGCGCAGGCGCTGCTGAAGAAGGCCGTCGAGGTCGACGCGACCGTCGCCCGCGAGGGCATGGAGTTCGGCGTCGTCTCGCGCGAGGTCGCGGTCGGCGGGCAGCAGCTGACGCTGCGCGGCATGGGCGGCGAGTACGACGGCATCTTCCTGCCGCTGTACGGCGCGCACATGGCGCACAACGCGGCGGTGGCGCTGGCGGCCGTCGAGGCCTTCTTCGGGGTCGGGCAGGAGGGTGCGCGGGTCCTGGACCTGGAGACCGTGCAGCGTGCCTTCGCCTCGGTGACCTCGCCGGGCCGCATGGAGGTGGTGCGGCGCAGTCCGACGGTGGTCCTGGACGCGGCGCACAACCCGGCGGGCGCGGTGGCCACCGCGGAGGCGGTCACCGAGTCGTTCGGCTTCAGCCGGCTGATCGGGGTCGTGGCCGCGAGCGGGGACAAGGACGTGCGCGGGGTGCTGGAGGCCTTCGAGCCGATCTTCGCGGAGGTCGTGGTCACCCAGAACTCCAGCCACCGCTCGATGGACGCGGACGAGCTGGCCGCCATCGCGGTCGAGGTCTTCGGCGGCGACCGGGTGCAGGTGGAGCCGCGGCTGGACGACGCCCTGGAGGCGGCGATCACCCTTGCGGAGGAAGAGGCCGAGTTCGGAGGGGCCGGGGTCCTGGTGACCGGTTCCGTGATCACGGTGGGCGAGGCCCGCCTGCTGCTGAAGAGGGGCTGAGGATGCGCACGCTGTGTGCCTCGACACTGATCGGCGAGTTCTTCGTCATCGGCTTCGCGGGGCTGGTCGCGATGAAGGACCCCGACCTGACCCAGGCCACGGTCTGGACGGTCTGCGGGGTCGCGATGCTGCTGTCGGTGCTGCTGTGCGGGATGCTGTCGCGTCCCGGGGCGGTCCAGCTGGGCTGGGCGCTGCAGATCGGCCTGATCGTGAGCGGGTTCGTCGTACCGACCATGTTCTTCCTCGGCGCGGTGTTCGCGGGACTGTGGTGGTGCTCGGTGCACTACGGCCGCAAGGTCGACGCGGCGAAGGCCCGCTGGGCGGCGATGGCGGAGGATTCCGCCGTGTGACCTGCGGTCCGCACACCCCGCCGACTCCCTGACCCCGGGCCCCGGCCGGCTTGCCGGGGCACCCCCGGCCCCGGCCCCCG
>NZ_JBIWFI010000010.1:49832-93536 GCF_044762985.1 Streptomyces sp. NPDC096339
CGGCCCCGGCCTCCCGGCCCCGGCCTCCCGGCCCCGGCCTCCCGGCCCCGGCCTCCCGGCCCCGGCCTCCCGGCCCCGGCCTCCCGGCCCCGGCCTCCCGGCCCCGGCCTGGCTGGCCTGCCCGCCCGGTCCGGCCCGCCTGCCCGCCCGGTCCGGCCCGCCTGCCCGGGGCGGGACCGGCAGGTTGGGGCGGTGGCCCTCCGGAGGGTCTCCTCGTCCTCGCGCCTGCGGGCACCGCATGACGCGGAGGGCGGTTGCGCGCTCGTCCTGCGGGACCCTCCTGCGGACCCCCGCCCCGGGCCGCCTTGTGCGGCGGGCCGGGTCGGGCCGGCGCGGGCCCGGGTCGGGGAGGGAAAGGGGCTCACCGGCCGGGCGGGGCCGGATGGCCCTGTAGATTCGTCCTACCGCACCCGTATGCCGCAAGGAGCCCCAACATGACCCAGCGCACCCTCGTCATCCTCAAGCCCGACGCCGTCCGTCGCGGCCTGATCGGCGAGATCATCGGCCGTATCGAGCGGAAGGCCGGCTGGACCATTCCCGCACTGGAGCTGCGCACGCTGGGCCAGGAGACCCTTGAGGCCCACTACGGCGAGCACAAGGGCAAGCCGTTCTACGAGCCCCTGATGGGCTTCATGGCGAGCGGTCCCGTCGTCGTCCTGGTGGTGGAAGGGGAACGCGCGATCGAGGGTGTCCGCCGGCTGGCCGGACCCACCGACCCGATCGCCGCGGCGCCCGGCTCCATCCGGGGGGACTTCGGCAGCATCGTGCGTGAGAACCTCATCCACGCCTCGGACTCCGAGGAGTCCGCGGAGCGCGAGCTGAAGCTGTTCTTCCCCGCTCTCTGAGCCCTCATTCCTGACGAGACATCAGCCAAATAGCGCTCTCGACCTGGGGCGACCGAAGTAATTTCGGTCGCCCTTCGGTATTCCGGAGCGGAAGCGGGAACGCCTGGGCAAGACCCGTCGTCACACCTAAGGGGGCGGGTTTCCGATCCGGCGGGATTGCCGGAGTCCCGTCGCGCGGTCTCCGTACTCGCGGCACTACGATGGGGCCTCCACCCACACACCCACCTCGCCGACCTGACAGCAGCCGCTATCAACTGGAAGGCCAGACGCTCCTCATGGGGAACAAGGGGAACAACATGTCGTTCATCGGCCGTGACATGGCGATCGACCTCGGGACCGCCAACACGCTGGTGTACGTGAGGGGCCGGGGGATCGTTCTGAACGAGCCGTCCGTGGTCGCCATCAACACGAACACCGGCGGCATCCTGGCGGTCGGCTCCGAGGCGAAGAAGATGATCGGGCGCACGCCCGGCAACATCGTCGCCGTACGGCCCCTCAAGGACGGCGTGATCGCCGACTTCGAGATCACGGAGCGGATGCTCCGCTACTTCATCCTCAAGATCCACAAGCGCCGCTACCTGGCCCGTCCGCGCGTCGTGGTCTGCGTTCCCTCCGGCATCACGGGAGTCGAGCGCCGCGCCGTCATCGAGGCGTCCACGCAGGCCGGCGCCCGCCAGGTGCACATCATCGAAGAGCCCATGGCCGCCGCCATCGGCTCGGGCCTGCCCGTCCACGAGGCCACCGGCAACATGGTCGTGGACATCGGCGGCGGCACCACCGAGGTGGCCGTCATCTCCCTCGGCGGAATCGTCACGGCACAGTCCATCCGGGTGGCCGGCGACGAGCTCGACAACGCGATCATCCAGCACATCAAGAAGGAGTACTCGCTCCTCCTCGGTGAGCGGACCGCCGAACAGATCAAGATCACCATCGGGTCGGCGTACGACCTCGACAAGGACGAGCACACCGAGATCCGCGGCCGGGACCTGGTCTCCGGCCTCCCGAAGACGGTCGTGATCTCCGCCGCCGAGGTCCGCAAGGCGATCGAGGAGCCCGTCAACGCCATCGTCGACGCCGTCAAGACCACCCTCGACAAGTGCCCGCCGGAGCTCTCCGGCGACATCATGGACCGGGGCATCGTCCTGACCGGCGGAGGCGCCCTGCTGCGCGGCCTCGACGAGCGGCTGCGCCGCGAGACGGGCATGCCGATCCACATCGCCGAGGACCCGCTCGACTCCGTGGCACTCGGCTCGGGCAAGTGCGTCGAGGAGTTCGAGGCCCTCCAGCAGGTCCTGGACGCCCAGCCCCGTCGCTGACCCGTCGTCGATCCGTCTCGGAAACACGCCCCTCCCCTGCCGGAGGGACCATGCGGAACACACAGGGATCCGCCGTACGGGTGCTACCGGGCCCGTGCGGCGGATCGTTGATATACAGGCAAAAGAGAATTCCGACGAGGAAGGCACGGCCGCCGCACGTGAGGGACACACGAGAGAGCCGGCTGCTCCTGGTGCTTCTGATCGCCATCGCGTTCGCACTGATCACGGTGGACATCAGGGCAGGCGAGGAGTCACCGGTCGACGGTGCCCGACAGGCCGCCGCGGCGGTCTTCGGACCCGTCGAGAAGGGCGTGGCGACGGCCGTCGACCCGGTCGCCAACGCCATAGGGGCCGTACGGGACTCCGGGAGCCGCCACAACCGCATCGCCACGCTGGAGCGGGAGAACGCGGCCCTGAAGGCCAAGCTCGGCAGCGACGACCAGACCCGCAGCCGCATCCGCGAACTCGACGAGATGCTCAAGCGCGCCGGAGCCGGACAGTACGGCATCAAGGGCGCCGAGGTCATCGCCATAGGAGCGGCCCAGGGCTTCTCCTGGACCGTCACCATCGACGCCGGCAGCAAGGACGGCATCGAGCGCGACATGACCGTCCTCAACGGGGACGGCCTCGTCGGCCGCGTCACCACCGTCGGCCCCGACACCGCCACCGTCGTCCTCGCCAACGACCCCGACTTCACCGTCGGCACCCGGCTGGAGAAGACCGGCGAACTCGGCTTCGCCACCGGCCAGGGCGACCGCGCCCTGTCCGTCCAGATGCTCAACGGCAAGGCCAAGATCGGCCCCGGCGACCGGCTCGTCACCTTCGGCTCGCGCGGCAACAAGCCCTTCGTGCCCGGCGTGCCGATCGGCGAGGTCGTCAAGGTCGACGACGCCCGCGGCGACCTGACCCGCACCGTCTGGGTGCGTCCGTTCGTCGGCTTCTCGCGCCTGGACATCGTCGGCGTCGTCGTGATGCCGCCGCGCGAGGACCCGCGCGACGCCGTCCTGCCGCCCAAGCCCGAAGCCCCCAAGCCCACCCCGACCGTCACCGTCACGGTCACCCCGTCGGCGAACGCCACCGGCAAGCCGGCCGACGAGTAGGAGCAGCCCCCATGCCCTTCAACCGGATCCTGCTCTCCGCCACCCTCGTCGTGGTGGCCCTCGTCGTCCAGGTCTCCGTCCTGGGCCGGCTCCAACTGCCCGGCGCCGTGCCCGACCTGGTGCTGCTGACCGTCGTCGCCCTCGCACTCGTGTACGGGCACGTCAGCGGCGCGCTCATCGGCTTCACCGCGGGCCTCCTCGCCGACCTCGCCCCGCCCGCCGACCACGCCGCCGGGCGGTACGCGCTCGTCCTGTGCGTCATCGGCTACCTGGTCGGGCTGGTCCGCCCCGACAGCGGGCGGTTCCGCTCCGCCTGGGGCCCCATGCTCACCGTCGTGGCCGCCGCGATCGGCTCCACCCTCCTCTACGCCGGCGTCGGCGCGCTCGTCGGCGACACCGCCGCCCGCCACGTGGGCCTGGTCGGACTGCTGTTCACCGCGACCCTCTACGACCTGCTGCTCGCGCCGTTCACGGTGCCGTTCATCATGGCCCTGGCCCGGCGCGCCGAGAGCGACCCGATGGCCGTCGAGGCCGGCGGAGGCCCCGCCAACAAGGCCGCCGACGTCTCCGCCGGCTGGCTGGCCGGCGGCACCGGCCTGCGCATCGGCAGCCAGCGCGGCGGCCTGCGCCTGAAGACCGCGCGCTTCCGTGCCGACAAGGCCGTCCGGATAAAGGGAGTCAAGGCAGCCAAGGGCGTGAAGAGCATCAGAAAGCTGTAGGGAGGAGCAGGCGTGACGAACATTCCCGAGACCGGCCGCACCTCCCGCGTGCAGATCCGGCTCATCATGATCCAGGTGCTCGTCTTCTCCATGTTCATCACCCTCGGCGGGCGCCTCTGGTACCTCCAGATCCGCAACGGCGACGAGTACTACCACGAGGCGAAGAGCAACCACGTGCAGCGGGTCGTCCGGCCCGCCGTGCGCGGACAGGTCCTCGACGCCCGCGGGGTCGCGCTCGCCGACAACGAGACCCGCCTGGTCGTCTCGGCCAGCCGCACCGCCCTGATGAAGATGCAGGACAAGGGCAAGGGCGTCATGACCCGCCTCGCCGGCGTCCTCGACATGACTCCCAAGGCGGTCATGGACAAGGTCCGGCTCTGCGACTCCCAGACCCCCAAGCCCTGCTGGAACGGTTCCCCCTACCAGCCGATCCCCGTCACCCTCGAAGCCACCACCCAGCAGGCCCTGACGATCCGCGAACGCCCCGAGGACTTCCCCGGCATCACCGCCGAACCCACCGCCGTGCGCCGCTACCCGGCGCCCGGCGGGGCCCGCACCTCCCAGGTGCTCGGCTACCTCTCGCCCGTCACCGACGACGAGATCCAGAAGGCCAAGGACACCGACTCGCCCCACCTGCGCTCCGACCAGGTCGGGCGCTCCGGGATCGAACGCACCTACGACCGACAGCTGCGCGGCAAGGCGATGGTCACCTCCTACGAGGTCGACAACCTCGGCCGGGTCATGCACCAGACCCAGTCCGACTACGGCGTCCCCGGCTCCACCCTCGTCACCAGCATCGACGCCCGGGTCCAGGCCGTCGCCGAATTCGAGCTCCAGCAGGCGATGAAGACCGTCCGCCACGAGGTCGACAACATCACCAACCGCCCGTACGAGGCCGACTCGGGCGCCGTCGTCGTCATGGAGGCCAAGACCGGCCGCGTCGTCGCCATGGCCTCCCAGCCCGACTACGACCCCAACGCCTGGGTCGGCGGCATCAACGCCAAGGACTACGCCAACCTCACCAGCAAGGGCTCCAACTACCCGCTGCTCAACCGGGCCATCCAGGGCCAGGCCCCCGCCGGCTCCATCTTCAAGGTGGTCTCCGCGAGCGCCGCCGTCCGGGCCGGCTACGACTTCGACGGCAAGTACAACTGCAGCGCCTCCTACGACATGGGCGGCCGCAGCTTCGCGAACTTCGAGTCCAAGGGCCACGGCCCCATCACCCTCGGCGAGGCCCTCAAGTTCTCCTGCAACACCGTCTTCTACGCCCTCGGGCACAAGGAATGGAAGAAGGACGGCGGCCTCACCCCCAAGAAGGACGCCCACGACTGGTTCTACCGGACCGCCCGCGAATTCGGACTCGGCGCCGAGACCCACATCGACCTGCCGAACGAGGTCACCGGCCGCATCCCCGACCGCCGGTGGAAGCAGAACTTCTGGAAGGCCAACAAGGGCGCCTGGTGCAAGCAGGGCAAGAAGGGCGGCACCTACGTCGAGCAGATCGCCTACGAGAGCTGCCTCGAAGGCAACCAGCTGAAGGCCTACGACAGCATCAACTTCGCCATCGGCCAGGGCGACGTGCTCGTCACCCCCATCCAGATGGCCACCGCCTACGCCGCCATCAGCAACGGCGGCACCCTCTACAACCCCACCGTCGGCAAGGCCGTGATCAGCGCCAACGGCAAGCAGGTCGAGATGATCCAGCCCCAGTCCCACGGCCGGCTGCCGATCGACGCGAAGACCATCGCCGACCTCGACAAGGGCCTGCGCATGGTCGTCGAGCCCGGCGGCACCGCCGCCTGGCGGTTCACCGGCTGGCCCATGGACAAGGTCCCGATGCACGCCAAGACGGGCACCGCCCAGGTCTACGGCAAGCAGACCACCTCCTGGCTGGCGACGTACACCAAGGACTTCGTCATCGTCATGACGATCTCCCAGGGCGGCACCGGCTCCGGAGCCTCCGGCCCCGCCGTCCGCAACATCTACAACGCGATGTACGGCTTCGACATGGAGGGCAAGCCGGACCCGAAGAAGGCCCTGCTGCCCCGCCCCGAGGCCCAGCTCCCCAAGATCCGCCCCGACGGCTCCATCGACGCCCCCGAGATCCGGCCGTACGTGCCGCCGTCCCCGGAGGTACCGGAACCGCCCGCACTCGCCGGGCCGCCTGCCGCGCGCCCCGCACGGCCAGACTGAGGACCGAAAGACATGCAGACCGCCAACAAGTTCTCCGTCTCGCGGTACGCGCCCGAGCGCGGGGCGCTGGCCAAGCTCACCGCCCGCGACTCCGTCGTGCGCCGGCTCGACTGGCCGATACTCCTGTCCTCCGTCGCCCTGTCCTTCATCGGCGCCCTGCTGGTGTGGTCGGCGACCCGCAACAGGACCACCCTGAACCAGGGAGACCCGTACTACTTCCTGGCCCGGCACGCCCTGAACACCGGCATCGGCCTCGTGCTGATGATCGGCACGATCTGGCTCGGCCACCGCACCCTGCGCGGCGCCGTGCCGATCCTCTACGGGATCTCGCTCCTGCTGATCCTCGCCGTGCTCACCCCGCTCGGCGCCACCATCAACGGTGCCCACGCGTGGATCGTGATCGGCGGCGGGTTCTCCCTCCAGCCCTCCGAGTTCGTGAAGATCACGATCATCCTGGTCATGGCGGTGCTGCTGGCCGCCCGGGTGGACGCGGGCGACCTCGTCCACCCCGACCACCGCACCGTCGTCAAGGCGCTCTGCCTGGCCGCCGCCCCGATGGGCATCGTCATGCTGATGCCCGACCTCGGCTCCGTGATGGTCATGGTCGTCATCGTGCTCGGCGTCCTGCTCGCCTCCGGCGCCTCCAACCGCTGGGTGCTCGGCCTGATCGGCGCCGGCGCGGCCGGCGCCATCCTGATCTGGCAGCTCGGCGTCCTCGACGAGTACCAGATCAACCGCTTCGCCGCCTTCGCCAACCCCGAGCTCGACCCCGCCGGCGTCGGCTACAACACCAACCAGGCACGCATCGCGATCGGCTCCGGCGGGCTGCTGGGCTCGGGTCTCTTCAAGGGCTCGCAGACCACCGGCCAGTTCGTCCCCGAGCAGCAGACCGACTTCGTCTTCACCGTCGCGGGGGAGGAGCTGGGCTTCGTCGGGGCCGGGCTGATTCTCGTACTCCTCGGCGTCATCCTCTGGCGCGCCTGCATGATCGCCCGCGAGACCACCGAGCTGTACGGGACGATCGTGTGCGCCGGGATCATCGCCTGGTTCGCCTTCCAGTCCTTCGAGAACATCGGCATGACCCTCGGGATCATGCCCGTGGCCGGGCTCCCACTGCCGTTCGTCTCCTACGGAGGGTCCTCGATGTTCGCCGTGTGGGTGGCCATCGGACTACTCCAATCGATCAAGGTGCAACGGCCCCTGTCGGCCTGACCTTCCCTGACCCGCCCTGATCCGGCCTGACCCGCCCTGATCCGGCCCGATCCGCCTCGATCCGGACCGATCCGGACCCGATGTCGCCCGAATCCGCCGTTCACCCTGCCGACGTGATCCGTTCAGGACTACGGTCGATCCATGGTGGACACGAAGCGCGAGATCGAGCGGAAATTCGAGTTCTCTAAGGCCAAGAACGCCCGGCGCGGGGTGCCGGACCTGACGGGGACGGCCGCCATCGCGGCCGTCACCGACCAGGGCACCGTCGACCTCGACGCCGTCTACTACGACACTCCCGACCAGCGGCTCGCCGCCGACGGACTCACCCTGCGCCGCCGCACCGGCGGCGCCGACGAGGGCTGGCACCTCAAACTGCCCGTCTCCCCGGGCGTGCGCGACGAGGTCGCCGCCCCCCTCGGCGACACCATCCCGCGCCCGCTCGCGGCCCTGCTGCGCTCCCGCGTACGCGACTCCGACCTGGAACCGCAGGTCAGGCTCCTCTCCTCGCGCAAGGTCAGCCACCTCCTCGACGCCGACGGGGCCCTGCTCGCCGAACTGAGCACCGACCAGGTCCGCGCCGAGCGCGGCGAGACCGCCGTCGCCTGGACCGAGGTCGAGGTGGAACTCGCCGACGGCATCGACCCCGCACTGCTCGACGCCGTCGAGGAAACCTTCCGCAAGGGCGGACTGAAGGTCTCCGACGCCCCCTCGAAGCTCGCCCGCGCCCTCACCGAGACCGGCACCGCACCCCCCGCCCGACCCGCCGCCACCGCCGAAGACGACACGGCCGGCGCGCACGTGCTCGCGTACCTGCGCGAACAGAGGGACGCCCTGATCGCCCAGGACCCGGCCGTCCGCCGCAACCTCCCGGACTCCGTCCACCAGATGCGCGTCGCCTCCCGCCGCATGCGCAGCGCCTTCAAGACCCACCACAAGGTCCTCGACCGCGCCGCCACCGACCCCATCGGCGAGGAGCTGCGCTGGCTCGCCGGCGAACTCGGCGTCGACCGCGACCAGGAAGTACTGCTGGAGCGCATCCGTACCCGCCTCGACGAACTCCCGCGCACCCTGCAGCTCGGCCCCGTCCGCGCCCGGCTGCGCGTCTGGAACACCGCCCGCCGCTCGGCGTCGCGCCGCCGGGCCGTCGCCGTGCTCGACACCCCGCGCTACCTGGCCCTGCTCGACACCGTGGACGCCCTGCTGACCGAGCCGCCGCTGCGGGGGCGCGCCGCCGACCCCGCCCCGAAGGTGCTGTCCAAGGCGATCCTGCGCGACTACGAACGGCTCGCCGGCCGGGTCGACTCCGCCCTCGCCCTGGAACCCGGGCACGAGCGGGACCTCGCCCTGCACCAGGCCCGCAAGGCGGCCAAGCGCGCCCGCTACGCGGCGGAGGCAGCGGTACCCGCCCTCGGCAAACCGGCCGAGCGCATGGCCAAGGCCGTCAAGAAGGTCCAGGGCCTGCTCGGAGACCACCAGGACGGCGTGGTCGCCCGCGAGGCCCTGCGCGGCATCGGCGCCCAGGCGGCGGGCGGCGGCGAGTCGGCCTTCACCTGGGGCGTGCTGTACGCCCGCGAGGAGACCCTGGCCGAGCAGCGGGAGCGGGAACTGCCCGACGTGTGGGCCGCCGCCTCGAAGCCGGGGCTGCGGGCCGCCCTGAGGTGATCATGTGAGTGGGGGCGGCTGGGGCTCGGGGTACGCTAGATAGCTGCCCCCTGCCCGCTTCACGAAAGTCGCGTGATGGCCGAGTCGGTCTTCCCTCAGCTTGAGGCCCTGCTTCCGCATGTGCAGAAGCCCATTCAGTACGTCGGCGGTGAACTCAACTCCACCGTGAAGCCGTGGGAGTCCTGCGACGTCCGCTGGGCTCTCATGTACCCGGACGCGTACGAAGTCGGGCTGCCCAACCAGGGCGTCATGATCCTCTACGAAGTGCTCAACGAGCGCGAGGGCGTGCTCGCGGAGCGCACCTACAGCGTCTGGCCCGACCTCGAAGAACTGATGCGCAAGCACAACGTGCCGCAGTTCACCGTGGACAGCCACCGCCCCGTCTCGGCCTTCGACGTGTTCGGCCTGTCCTTCTCCACGGAGCTGGGCTACACGAACATGCTCGCGGCCCTGGACCTCGCGGGCATCCCGCTGGAGGCCAGGAACCGTACGGTCGACCACCCGATCGTCCTCGCGGGCGGCCACGCGGCCTTCAACCCCGAGCCGATCGCGGAGTTCATCGACTGCGCGGTCATCGGCGACGGCGAGCAGGCCGTGCTCGACATGACCGAGATCATCCGCACCTGGAAGGCCGAGGGGCGGCCGGGCGGGCGCGAGGAAGTCCTCTTCCGGCTGGCCAAGACCGGCCAGGTCTATGTGCCGGGCTTCTACGACGTCGACTACCTCCCGGACGGCCGCATCGCGCGCGTCGCCCCGAACAAGTCCGGCGTCCCCTACCGCGTGTCCAAGCACACGGTCATGGACCTCGACGAGTGGCCTTACCCCAAGCAGCCGCTGGTCCCGCTCGCCGAGACCGTCCACGAGCGGATGTCCGTGGAGATCTTCCGCGGCTGCACCCGCGGCTGCCGTTTCTGCCAGGCCGGCATGATCACGCGCCCCGTGCGGGAGCGAAGCATCACCGGCATCGGCGAGATGGTGGAGCGGGGTCTGAAGGCCACCGGCTTCGAAGAGGTGGGCCTGCTCTCCCTCTCCTCCGCGGACCACACCGAGATCGCGGACATCGCCAAGGGCCTCGCGGACCGCTACACGGACGACAAGGTGGGCCTGTCCCTCCCGTCGACCCGCGTGGACGCGTTCAACGTGGACCTCGCGAACGAGCTGACCCGCAACGGCCGCCGGTCGGGCCTCACCTTCGCCCCCGAGGGCGGCTCCGAGCGCATGCGCAAGGTCATCAACAAGATGGTCTCGGAAGAGGACCTGATCCGCACCGTCGCCACCGCCTACGGCAACGGCTGGCGCCAGGTGAAGCTGTACTTCATGTGCGGCCTGCCGACCGAGACCGACGAGGACGTGCTCCAGATCGGCGACATGGCGGTCAACGTCATCGCCAAGGGCCGCGAGGTCTCCGGCCAGAACGACATCCGCTGCACCGTCTCCATCGGCGGTTTCGTCCCCAAGCCGCACACCCCCTTCCAGTGGGCCCCGCAGCTGTCGGCCGAGGAGACGGACGCCCGCCTGGGCAAGCTCCGCGACAAGATCCGCGGCGACAAGAAGTACGGCCGCTCCATCGGCTTCCGCTACCACGACGGCAAGCCGGGCATCGTCGAGGGCCTCCTCTCCCGCGGCGACCGCCGCATCGGCGACGTGATCCGCGCGGTGTACGAGTCGGGCGGCCGCTTCGACGGCTGGCGCGAGCACTTCTCGTACGACCGCTGGATGGAGGCGGCGGAGAAGACGCTGCCCGCGTACGGCGTGGACGTGGCCTGGTACACGACGCGCGAGCGCACCTACGAGGAGGTCCTGCCCTGGGACCACCTGGACTCCGGTCTCGACAAGGACTGGCTCTGGGAGGACTGGCAGGACGCCCTCGACGAGACCGAGGTCGACGACTGCCGCTGGACCCCGTGCTTCGACTGTGGCGTCTGTCCTCAGATGCAGACCGAGATCCAGATCGGCCCCACCGGCAAGAAGCTGCTGCCGCTGACGGTCGTGAAGTAACCCTTGGGTCACGACAGGCCCCCGCCCGCAACGGGTGGGGGCCTTCGTCGTGTCCTTCACGGCATGGAACCGGACAAGCGGCACCCCGTCGGCGACGGTGAGGGCGGTGACGGGTGCCTGGTGGGTGTCATCAGGATCCCCGTGAAGGTCGTCGCCGTACTCGTCGTGCTGCCCGTACGAGTGGTTTGGGAACTCCTCGTCGCCGGCGGCCGGGCCCTGCGCCGGCACGTCCTCGGGCCGTTGTACGCGCACGTCGTCGAGCCGGTGCTGCGCGGGCTGGGATGGCTGCTGGGCACCCTGCTCAAGCTGGTGTTCGTGTGGCCGTGGGTCGGGCTGTGGCGATACGTGCTCGTGCCCGTCGGGCAGGGCGTCGCGTGGCTGTGCCGCGGCACGTACGACCACCTGCTCGCGCCGGCCGGGCGGTTCCTGGGCGCCTACGTGTTCGGTCCGCTGGGGAAGGCGTTGGCCTGGCTGGGCCGGGGCGGCATGAGGTACCTGCTCGCACCGCTCGCCAAGGGGGTCGCCTGGGTCGGGTGGGTGCTGGGCATGGCGCTGTTCGTGTGGCCGTGGGTCGGGCTGTGGCGGTACGTGCTCGTGCCGGTCGGGCAGGCGATCGGATGGCTGGCCGCCGCCGCCTACCGGTACGTGCTCGTGCCAGTCGGGCAGGGGCTGGTTTGGCTGGTGCTGGCGGTCTACCAGTACGTGTTCACCCCGATCGGGCACGGTCTCGTATGGCTGGTCGTGGCCCTGTTCCGGTATGCGCTGCGGCCCGTCGGGCTGGGGATCGCGTGGCTGGTCGTGGCGCTGTACCGGTACGTGCTGCGGCCGGTGGGGATCGCCGTCGGGTGGGTGGCAGGCGTCCTGTACCGGTACGTGCTCACCCCGCTCGGGCAGGTGCTCGCCTGGGCCTGGCACGTGGCCGGGGTCATCGTCGGGGCCCTGTGGCGCGGGCTCAAGTGGGTGGGGTGGGTGTTCGTCGGGTGGCCCGCGTCCTGGGTGTACCGGCACGTGCTCACCCCCGTCGGGCACGCCGTGCGGGAGGTGTGGCGGACCGGGCGGCAGGCGGTGCGCGAAGTGTGGGCCGTCGGGCGGCAGGCGGTTCGCGAGGTGCGGGCCGGTGTGCGGCAGGCGCTCTTCGGTACTCCTCCCCGGGAACCGGCGAGGTCACGGGCGCGTACTCTGGGTAGTACGACAGCCGCCGACGCGGCACCTGCTGCCGAGATCTCCCTGCGCAAACGCCAGGGGTGAGCCGCAGCGGGTCGACAGACCTCAGGGCGACGCGCGAGCCGCGGAGCCCCGCACAAGGAGAAGAACCACTGGGCAAGCGACAGCCCGAAGGCCCGCCTCCCGCACCGGTGGTGCAGCGCATCCGACTGCGCTACACCAAGCGCGGCCGCCTCCGGTTCACCAGCCACCGTGACTTCCAGCGCGCGTTCGAGCGGGCCCTGCGCCGCGCGGAGGTGCCGATGGCGTACTCGGCCGGCTTCACCCCGCACCCGCGCGTCTCGTACGCGAACGCCGCGCCCACCGGCACCGGCAGCGAGGCCGAGTACCTGGAGATCGGTCTCGCCGAGGCCCGCGACCCCGAGAAGCTCCGTGAGCTCCTCGACGAGTCGATGCCCGTCGGCCTCGACATCATCGACGCCGTGGAGGCCCGCACCTCCGGCCTCGCCGACCGGCTGACCGCCTCCGTGTGGGAGCTGCGCCTGGACGGCGTGGAGCCCGCCGATGCCGAGCGGGCCGTGGAGGCCTTCCTCGCCGCCGAGACGGTGGAGGTGCAGCGCCGCACCAAGAACGGCATGCGGACCTTCGACACCCGTGGTGCCGTGGTGAGTCTCGAGGCGCTTCCTGCCGCTGGTGATAGGCCCCTGGACAATGCCTGTGCGATACTGCGGCTGGTTGTTCGGCATTTGACACCTGCCGTGCGACCCGACGACGTCCTGTCCGGTCTCCGAGCTGTGGCCGACCTGGCGCCGCCGGTCCCCTCTGCGGTGACCAGGCTGGCGCAGGGGCTCTTCGACGAGGAGTCCGGCACGGTGACCGACCCGCTCGCGCCCGACCGCGAGGCTGTCACGGCCGCCCCACCCACGGCCGCCGTAGCCGCCGACGCGAAGGCGCCGGAAGGTCCCGCCGCGTAGGGATCGTCGTCGTAGCGCAGCCCTGGCACTCGGGAGCCACCTGGGCCGGGCCGCGCACAGACCTGAAGACTTCCGCCAGGCCGTACGGAGAATACGTACGGAACCGGCGGCCATGAACTGAGCTCCCGTGTGGCGAACGCGCCCCGGAGGCCGGTTCCGCGTACATCGCGCGGGCCGTGCCGGACCGGATGTCAGCCGCGGCGCCCGGGAGCGTGACGGGAGAACCGCCCGCAATGCTCAACAACGAAAACGACACCACCAACAACAGCCCGAGCGACAACCTGCCCCCGCGCAGGCGTCGCCGCGCCGCTTCCCGGCCCGCCGGTCCGCCCGGTGGGACCACCGCCGAGACGACTCCGGTGACCGAGGCCGCGCCGGCCGCTCCCGCCCCCGAGGCCACTCCGGACGCCGCCCCCGCCCGTCCCCGCCGCCGCGCGACCCGCGCCGTGGCCGCGCCGGTCACCGAGGCCGCGCCGATCGTGGTGGAGACCCCCGCCGCCCCCGTGGCCGAGGAGCCCGCCGCTCCCGCGCCGCGTACCCGCCGCCGCGCCACCCGTGCCGCCGCCGCGCCCGAGGCCCCGGCCGCCGAGGCCGCCCCCGTGGTCGAGGCCGCCCCCGCGGTCGAGGAAGAGGCTCCGGCCGCTCCCGCCCCCCGTACCCGCCGTCGCGCGACCCGCGCCGTGGCCGCGCCGGTCACCGAGGCCGCCCCGGCCGTGGAGACCGCCCCCGCCGTCGTGGAGGAGCCCGCCGCCGAGGAGCCGGTCGCCGAGGAGCCCGCTGCTCCCGCGCCGCGTGCCCGCCGCCGTGCGACCCGCGCCGTGGCCGCGCCGGTCACCGAGGCCGCGCCGATCACCGAGGCCGCCCCGGCCGTCGAGGTCGAGGAGCCCGCCGCCGAGGAGCCGGTCGCCGCCGTCGCCGAGGAGCCCGCCGCTCCGGCCCCGCGCACTCGCCGCCGCGCGACCCGCGCCGCCACCGCCCCGGAGGCTCCGGCCGCCGAGGCCGAGCCCGCCGCCCCGGCCCCCGTCGCGGAGGAGGCCCCCAAGGCCGCCACCCGGACCTTCACCGTCGCCGACGCGCTGGACTCCCCGAAGCGCGGCGGCCGCCGTCGCGCCACCCGTTCCACCACCGCGGCCGCCCCCGCGCAGCCCGCCGCCCAGCCCGCCGAGAGCGCCGAGCCCGTCGCGCCGGCCCGGGCTTCCCGCCGCGCCGCGCGTCCCGCCGTGGCCACCTTCCAGGCCCCGGTCTTCGCCGAGCCGATGTTCCAGACGCCGGAGACCGCCGCCATGGCCGCGGCCGCCGCGCGTGCCGCCGCCCCGGCCGAGGAGCTCGAGGAGGAGGAGCTGGAGGCCGAGGTCGTCGAGGCCGAGGTCGCCCCCGCCCCGCAGCCTGCCGGCCGTCGCCGCCGCCGCGGCCGTGGCGCCGCCGAGGCCGCGCCCGTCGCCGAGACCGCGCCGGTCTCCCTGCCCGAGGTGCTCGCGGAGGAGGAGCCGGAGGCAGAGCTGGAGGAAGAGGCCGCCGAGTTCGAAGAGGGCGACGAGTCGGGCGAGCGCCCGTCGCGCCGTCGCCGTCGCGGTGGCCGTCGCCGCCGCCGTGGCGAGGCCGCGGAGCTCGACGAGGCCGCCGAGGAAGAGGCCGAGGCGGAGGCCGCCGAGCAGGAGGCCGAGGGCGAGGAAGAGGGCGCCGAGTTCGACGAGGCCGAGGATGCCGCTCTCGGTTCCAGCTCCAGCCGGCGCCGTCGTCGCCGTCGCCGTCGCAGCGGTGAGCCCGCCGACATCACCGCCGAGGCGGGCGACGAGGACGGCGTGCGTACCGTCGTCAAGGTCCGCGAGCCCCGCCCGGCCCGCAAGGAGGCCGAGCCGTCCGACGAGGTCCAGTCCATCAAGGGCTCGACCCGCCTGGAGGCGAAGAAGCAGCGCCGCCGCGAGGGCCGCGAGCAGGGCCGTCGCCGCGTGCCGATCATCACCGAGGCCGAATTCCTGGCCCGCCGTGAGGCCGTCGAGCGCGTGATGGTCGTCCGCCAGTCCGGTGAGCGCACCCAGATCGGCGTCCTGGAAGACAACGTGCTCGTCGAGCACTACGTCAACAAGGAAGAGGCCACCTCGTACGTCGGCAACGTCTACCTGGGCAAGGTCCAGAACGTGCTGCCGTCGATGGAGGCCGCCTTCATCGACATCGGCAAGGGCCGCAACGCCGTCCTGTACGCCGGTGAGGTCAACTTCGAGGCGCTCGGCATGGCCAACGGGCCGCGCCGCATCGAGTCCGCCCTGAAGTCCGGCCAGTCGGTCCTGGTGCAGGTCACCAAGGACCCGATCGGTCACAAGGGCGCCCGCCTGACCAGCCAGGTCTCGCTGCCCGGCCGCTACCTGGTCTACGTGCCCGAGGGCTCGATGACCGGCATCAGCCGCAAGCTGCCCGACACCGAGCGCGCGCGTCTGAAGACCATCCTCAAGAAGATCGTCCCCGAGGACGCGGGCGTCATCGTGCGCACCGCCGCCGAGGGCGCGAGCGAGGACGAGCTGCGCCGCGACGTCGAGCGTCTGCAGGCCCAGTGGGAGGACATCCAGAAGAAGTCGAAGCAGATCACGACGTCGTCGCCGAGCCTGCTGTACGGCGAGCCGGACATGACCGTCCGCGTCGTGCGCGACATCTTCAACGAGGACTTCTCCAAGGTCATCGTCAGCGGTGACACCGCCTGGGAGACCATCCACGGCTACGTCTCGCACGTGGCCCCGGACCTGGCCGACCGGCTGTCGCGCTGGACCTCCGAGGTGGACGTCTTCGCGACGTACCGGATCGACGAGCAGCTCGCCAAGGCGCTCGACCGCAAGGTGTGGCTGCCCTCGGGCGGTTCGCTTGTGATCGACAAGACCGAGGCGATGATCGTCATCGACGTCAACACCGGCAAGTTCACCGGTCAGGGCGGCAACCTCGAGGAGACCGTCACCAGGAACAACCTGGAGGCGGCCGAGGAGATCGTGCGCCAGCTGCGGCTGCGCGACCTCGGTGGCATCGTCGTCATCGACTTCATCGACATGGTCCTGGAGTCCAACCGCGACCTGGTCCTGCGGCGCATGCTGGAGTGCCTGGGCCGTGACCGTACGAAGCACCAGGTCGCCGAGGTGACCTCGCTGGGCCTGGTCCAGATGACCCGCAAGCGGGTGGGCCAGGGTCTGCTGGAGTCCTTCTCCGAGACCTGCGTCCACTGCAACGGCCGCGGTGTGATCGTGCACATGGAGAGCCCGACCTCGATCGGTGGCGGCGGCAACGGCGGCAAGCGCGCCAAGCGTCGCGGCGGCCGGGCGGAGTCCGACCACCACGAGCACGAGCACGAGGTGGTCGAGACCGTCGAGGCTGAGGGCTTCGAGACCGAGGCCGAGGTGGCCGCGGAGATCGCGGCGCCGGTGGCGCTGCCCGAGCCGGAGTTCGTCGCGGGCGAGGAGCTGTACGGCAGCCCGGCCGAGGCGGAGGCGGCGGCGGGCCTGAGCGGCCGTCGCAACCGGCGCCGTGCGACCCGCAAGGCGACCGCTCCGGCGGGTGCCCCGCGCGGTGCGGTCGTCCCGACCCCGGCGCCCGTGGCCGAGGCGGCCCCGGTGGCCGAGGCCGAGCCGGTGACCGAGCCCGCCGACACCGTTCTGGAGCCGGCCGCCGAGGTCGTCGCCCAGGTCGAGGTCGAGGCCGAGGCCGAGGTCGTCGCGGAGCCGGTGGTGGAGGAGGCCCCCAAGGGTCGGACCCGTCGTCGTGCGACCCGTAAGGCCACCGCCCCGGCGGGTGCCCCGGCCCCCGCGGCCGAGGTGGCCCCGGAGGCCGAGGCCGAGGCCGAGCCCGAGCCCGAGCCGGTCGTCGAGGCCGTCGTCGAGCCGGAGCCGGTCGTCGCCGAGGCCGTCGTGGAGGCCGAGCCCGTGGTCGAGGCCCCCGTGGCCGAGGCCGCGCCGGCCCGTCCGCGCCGGCGTGCCACCCGTAAGGCCACCGCACCCGCCGGCTCCCCGGCAGGCGCGGCCGAGGCCGCCGTGGTGGTCGTCGAGGCCCCGGTGACCGAGGCGCAGCCGGAGCCGGAGGCCCCGGTCGAGGAGGCCGCCCCGGCGAAGAAGGCCGCCAAGAAGGCTCCGGCCAAGAAGGCGACCGCGGCGAAGAAGGCCACCACCGCCAAGAAGGCGACGGCGGCCAAGAAGACCGTGGCCAAGAAGGCGGCCACGACCAAGAAGACCGTGGCGAAGCGGGCGACGAAGAAGACCGCGGCGGCGGAGCAGCAGACGCCTCCGTCCGTCTCGGCTCCGACCGAAGGCTGACCTGCGGATCCTGTTCCATCCGGCCCCGCCCGGCACCGGAAAGGTGCCGGGCGGGGCCGTTTTCGCACGGCGCCGTGGGACCCGGTTTGACCTCGTCGAGCCGGGGCCCGTAGTCTTGACCGTCGACGTGTCCTGGACGCGTCGCGCTCCTGAGCACCTTCCTCCCGCTGAGCACCACTGCGGGAGAGGCCGCTCGTCCAATCCGGATCAGTTCGGGCTCCGGCCCGCCTGAGCGGCTGGCTTCAGGAGCATCCGTCCCGAGTGAGAGAGAGATCCGCGTGTACGCCATCGTGCGCAGCGGTGGTCGCCAGCACAAGGTTGCTGTCGGCGACATCGTTGAGGTTGACAAGATTTCCACTGCCAAGGTTGGCGACACGGTCGAGCTCTCGACCCTGCTCGTTGTCGACGGCGACGCCGTGACCAGCGACCCGTGGGTCCTGGCCGGCATCAAGGTCACGGCCGAGGTCGTGGACCACCACAAGGGCGCCAAGATCGACATCCTGCGCTACAAGAACAAGACCGGCTACCGCCGTCGCCAGGGTCACCGCCAGCAGTACACGGCGATCAAGGTCACCGGTATCCCCGCGGCTGCGAAGTAAGAGGGACTGAGACATGGCACACAAGAAGGGCGCATCGTCCACCCGGAACGGGCGCGACTCCAATGCCCAGCGGCTCGGCGTGAAGCGCTTCGGCGGTCAGGTCGTTTCCGCCGGCGAGATCCTCGTCCGCCAGCGCGGCACCCACTTCCACCCGGGTTCGGGTGTCGGTCGTGGTGGCGACGACACGCTGTTCGCGCTGCAGGCCGGTTCGGTCCAGTTCGGCACGCACCGTGGCCGCAAGGTCGTGAACATCGTTCCGGCCGCCTGATCTTCTTGATCTAGGCGTTCGCAACACCTTCGAGGGCGGATCTCAGCTCTTCCCGGCGAAAGCCGGGAAGAGAGGTCCGCCCTCGGCGCGTTGTCACATAGACACGTTTAATGGGCAGTGAGCGCGATCCGCTCGGCCCGGGACATTCCCGTATGTATCTGGAGGAACAACCATGACCACCTTCGTGGACCGCGTCGAGCTGCACGTCGCCGCGGGTAACGGAGGCCACGGCTGCGCCTCCGTTCACCGGGAGAAGTTCAAGCCGCTCGGCGGCCCCGACGGCGGCAACGGCGGCCGTGGCGGTGACGTGATCCTGGTGGTGGAGCAGGCGATCACCACCCTGCTGGACTACCACCACAGCCCGCACCGCAAGGCCACCAACGGCAAGCCCGGCGAGGGCGGCAACCGCTCCGGCAAGGACGGCCAGGACCTGATCCTGCCCGTGCCGGACGGCACCGTCGTCCTCGACAAGGAGGGCAACGTCCTCGCCGACCTCGTCGGCCAGGGCACCACCTACGTCGCCGCCGAGGGCGGCCGCGGCGGACTCGGCAACGCCGCGCTCGCCTCCGCCCGCCGCAAGGCCCCCGGCTTCGCGCTCCTCGGCGTCCCCGGCTCCACCGGTGACATCGTCCTGGAGCTCAAGACCGTCGCCGACGTGGCGCTGGTCGGCTTCCCGAGCGCCGGCAAGTCCTCGCTGATCTCGGTGCTCTCCGCCGCCAAGCCGAAGATCGCCGACTACCCGTTCACGACGCTGGTCCCGAACCTGGGCGTCGTCACCGCCGGCTCGACGGTCTACACGATCGCCGACGTCCCCGGTCTGATCCCCGGCGCCAGCCAGGGCAAGGGCCTCGGTCTGGAGTTCCTGCGCCACGTCGAGCGCTGCTCCGTGCTGGTGCACGTCCTGGACACCGCCACCCTGGAGTCCGACCGCGACCCGGTCGGTGACCTCGACGTCATCGAGGAAGAGCTCAAGATCTACGGCGGCGGCCTGGAGAAGCGCCCGCGCCTGGTGGTGCTGAACAAGGTCGACATCCCCGACGGCCAGGACCTCGCGGACATGGTCCGCCCGGACCTGGAGGCCCGCGGCTACAAGGTCTTCGAGGTCTCCGCGGTGGCCCGCACCGGCCTGAAGGAGCTCTCCTACTTCCTCGCCGAGGTCGTCGCCAAGGCCCGCGCCCGCAAGCCCAAGCAGGAGGCGACCCGTATCGTCATCCGCCCGAAGGCCGTGGACGACGCCGGCTTCACCGTCGCCTACGACGAGGCCGAGGACGTGTACGTGGTGCGCGGCGAGAAGCCGGAGCGCTGGGTCCGCCAGACCGACTTCAACAACGACGAGGCCGTGGGCTACCTGGCCGACCGCCTCAACCGCCTCGGTGTCGAGGACGCGCTGAGGAAGGCCGGCGCCCGTGCCGGTGACGGCGTGGCCATCGGCTCCGACGACAACGCGGTCGTCTTCGACTGGGAGCCGACCATGATGGCCGGCGCCGAGATGCTGGGCCGCCGCGGTGAGGACCACCGCATGGAGGCTCCGCGCCCGGCCACCCAGCGCCGCAAGGAGAAGGAAGCCCGTCGCGGGGACACGGCGCAGCAGGAGTACGACGAGTTCCGGCCGTTCTGATCTTGATCGTGGCGTGCGCTACCCGGGCGTAGCTCTGCCTTGAGGTCCTGTTTACCCGGGTCGCCTAGGATCCACCGGGTGAGCAGCACGAACCCCCCCTCCGTTTCCGTTGTGGTGATCGCGTACAACGACGCCGGGCTCGTGGGCGAAGCCGTCGAATCGGCTCTCGCCCAGGGCCCGGTGGTCGCCGAGGTCATCGCCGTGAACGACGCCTCGTCCGACGGCACCGCGCGGGTGCTGGACGAGCTGGCCGCCCGCCACCCGCGTCTGAAGGTCGTGCACCGCACGGAGAACAGCGGCGGGTGCGGCACCCCGCGCAACGACGGCATCGCAGCCGCGACCTCCCCGTACGTCCTGTTCCTGGACAGCGACGACGTGCTGCCCCCGGGGGCGGCCGACGCCCTGGTGCGGGCCGCCGAGGAGCACCGCGCCCCGGTCACGGTCGGCGCGTGCGTACGCCGAGAGCTTCCGCTCCACCACGACGTGCCGTGGATGCCCGGGCTGTACACCGCGGGCGATGTGATCGAGCAGCCCACGGACCGGCCCGATCTCGTCCGCGACACGCTCTGCGTCAACAAGCTGTACGACCGGTCATTCCTGGATAAGCATTCGATCCGCTTTCCCGACGGCCGCTTCGTCTACGAGGACTTCGCCTTCACCGCGCGCGTCCTGGCAGCCGCCCCCCGCGTCGCGGTGATCGACGACCTCGTCTACGTGTGGCACGTGCGCCGCGACGCCGCGCAGGTGTCGATCTCCCTCGACCGCAAGGACGTCGGCAACTGGCGCGCCCGCATCGAGGCCCACCGCACCGCCGCCCGGACACTCGCCGCCGCCTCCCCGGCGCTGGGCCACGCCTGCCACGTGAAGTTCCTCGAGTACGACCTGCGCATGTACCTGCGCGAGCTCGGCAAGGACCCCGAGTACCAGGCCGCCTGGTGGACCCTGACCCGCGAGTACCTCGACACCTTCGACGACGCCGCCGTCGAGGCCGCCGCCCCGCACGCGCGCTGGATCGTACGCGTGCTGCGCGCCACCCCCACCCCGCCCGCCGACGTGGAGCGGCTGACCAGCTTCGCCGCCGAGCCGCCGAGGCTGCTGCCCCCGTACGCGACCGCCCCCGACGGGGCGCCGGTGTGGAGCGAGGAGCTCCCGGTCGAGCTGGACGGCCTGCGCGAGCTGCCGACGGCCGCGCTGCCGGTGACCATGGACGCCGAACCCGCGGGCAACGCCGCCGTGCGGCTGCGGCTGCACGACCTGTACGGGCGGCTGGCCGCGGCCGGCCCGCGCACCGTGCGGCTGCGCTTCCTGCCCCGCGCCGGCGGAGAACCCGTACCGGCCAAGGCGGTGGAGCTGACCCCGGACGAGGACGGCGGCTGGTCGGTGGTGCTTCCGTTCCGCCTCGGGGACCTGGCCGCCACCGGCCGCAGGATGGGCCTGCGCCGACTGCAGGCGTGGCACGTCGAAGCGGTCGTGGAGTGCGCGGACGGGAGCTCCCTGAAGACCTCCCTGCGTCCGCGGGGAGGCCTGCTGCGCCGCCGCGCCCTGCCCAGCAGCCGGTACGGTGTTCTGCTGACGCAGCCGTACCGCACGGGTTCGGGCTCGCTCGCCCTGCGCCTCGCGCCGGGCGCCGCGGGCGCGATGTTCCTCGTACGGAACCGGATCGACCGCGCCAGGGCAGCGTGCGCGTCGCACTGAACACCGCACACGAAAACGACAGGACAGGGAGTTACACATGACCTTTCTGATCACCGGTGGCGCCGGATACATCGGATCGCACGTCGTCCGCTCGATGGTGCTCGCGGGGCAGAAGGTCGTCGTCTTCGACGACCTCTCCACGGGCAACGAGGACCGTGTGCCGGAGGGCGTCCCGCTGGTGGTCGGATCGGTCCTGGACCGCCTGTCCGTGGACGCGGTCATCCGCGCACACAAGATCACCGGCGTGGTGCACCTCGCGGGCAAGAAGCAGGTCGGCGAGTCCGTCGAGAAGCCGCTGTACTACTACCACGAGAACGTGCAGGGCCTCACGGTCCTGCTCCAGGCCGTGGCCGACGCGGGCGTGCGCAACTTCCTCTTCTCCTCCTCCGCCTCCGTCTACGGCATGCCCGACGTGGACCTGGTCACCGAGGACACCCCGTGCCTGCCGCTGAGCCCCTACGGCGAGACGAAGCTGGCCGGCGAGTGGCTGGTGCGCTCCGCGGGCAGGGCGTACGGCATCTCCACCGCCTGCCTGCGCTACTTCAACGTGGCGGGCGCCGCTACCCCCGAGCTCGCCGACACGGGCGTGTTCAACCTCGTCCCGATGGTCTTCGAGCGGTTCGACAAGGGCGAGGGCGCCCTCATCTTCGGCGACGACTACCCGACGCCCGACGGCACCTGCATCCGCGACTACATCCACGTGGAGGACCTCGCGGAGGCCCACGTGGCGGCGGCCCACAAGCTCGCCGAGTGGGCCGCGGCCGGGGAGTACAAGGACCTCACCGTCAACATCGGGCGCGGTGAGGGCGTCTCCGTCGCCGAGATGGTCGACCTCCTGAACAAGGGGACCGGGCACACCCACGCCCCGGTGATCAGCCCGCGCCGCCCCGGCGACCCGGCGAAGGTCGTCGCCTCGGCCGACAAGATCACCCGTGTGCTCGGCTGGCGGGCCAAGCACGACGTCGAGGAGATGGTGACCTCCGCCTGGGCGGGCTGGCAGGCCAACAAGGAGGCGGCGAAAGCCGGGCACAAGGACCGCCACAAGGACGTCCACGAGCTCTGACCGGGCCCGGTACCACCTCTCGCAGAGCGAAGCCGCCCGCCCCGGGATTCCTCCGGGGCGGGCGGCCTCATGTGCGCGGGGCGGTGTCGGCGCTCGTGTCGGCGCTCGTGTCAGCGCTCCAGGAAGGAGAAGAGCTCCTCCCACCGGTCGGTGATCTCGGCGCTGGAGTAGCGCTTCACCGAACGGAACGCCGTGTCCCCGAGCCGGTCGCGGAGCTCGCCGTCGCTCATCAGCGCGTCCAGGTGCCCGGCCAGCTCCATCGTGTTGCCCAGCCGCGCGAGCAGTCCGTCCTCACCGTGCCGGACGATCTCCCGCACACCCGGCGCGCAGTCGAAGGCCGCGACCGGCAGACCCGCCGCCATCGCCTCCAGCAGGGTGATCGGGAAGCCCTCGGCCCGCGAGGCCTGCGCGAAGACCGAAGCCTCGCGCAGCACGCCCAGCACGTCGTCGGTGCTGCCCATCCACTCCACGGTCTCGTCCAGCCCCAGAGAGGAGCAGTGCGCCCGCAGCGCCGGCTCCTCCACACCCGCCCCGTAGATCCGCAAGGTCCAGTCGGGGTGCTGCGGAGAGGCCTCCGCCCAGGCGTCGAGCAGCAGGTCGACACCCTTCTCGAAGGCGAGACGGCCGACGCACGCCACGACCTTCCCGGTGCGCGCGGCGGGGGAGTCCGGCATGAAGGGCAGCGGGTTCGGCATGCTGCCCACGTTCTCCATGCCCGACCGGATCCAGAGGTCCGCGTCCTCCGGGGTCAGCACCAGCAGCCGGTCGACCTCCGGGTAGTGCCGGCGCACGCGCGCACCGCGGGTGGACTTCTGGCTGGCCTCGAAGGACTCGTGGCTCATCCCGATGACGGTGAGCCCCTTGGTGTCGGCGAGGGCCACCCACTCCATCGCCCAGACCTGGGTGACGATGACCACGCTGCCCGGGCGGGCCGCCCGGAACAGCTCGCTGAGCTTCTCCGCCTTGACCCGCATCTTCGCCCGCCGGGCCGCCTGCCGGCGCCGTTCGGGCGCGTTCAGGCGGCCCTTGATCCCGTGCAGCCTGCGCGCCGCCGGCGGGTGGGCGTCGTACAGGGTGGTCATCCCGTACGGCAGGTCCTGCGGCAGCTTCTGGCGGATCTCCTCGGGGACCGGGGCGATGCCGACGATGTGCACCTCGTGCCCGCGCTCGGTGAACAGCCGGGCCATCTGGTGGGACCAGGTGGTCACGCCGCCGAGCTCGTCGACGTTGTTGGAGACGATGAAGATGTCCCGGCTCACTTGCCGCTCCCGGTGAAGAACTTCTCGACGATCTGGCGGGCGGCGTCCCCGCGGTCGTACTCGCCGAACTCGGTCAGGAAACGCTGCCGGGCCTCCGCGTACTTGGCGTCCGCCTCCTCGAAGGCCGACAGCGCCTGCAGCAGCTCGTCCGCCGTGGCCACCACCGGGCCCGGAGCCTTCTCCTTCAGGTCGAAGTAGGTGCCCCGGATGTCGTTGGCGTACTTCTCGTAGTCGTACGCGAAGAACACCATCGGCCGGTCCAGCACGGCGTAGTCGAACATCACGGACGAGTAGTCGGTGATCAGCCCGTCCGCGAGCGCCAGCAGCGGAGTGATGTCGTGGTGCCGGGACACGTCGATGACGCGGCCCTCGACCGACGGCGGCAGCGAAACGCTGTTGAGGTAGTGCGTGCGCACCAGCAGCGTGAAGCGGTCGCCGAGCCGCTCCGCGAACTCCTCCACGTCGAAGGGGAACACGAACCCCTCGACCGTGCCGTCCGCGGCCGCCCGGAAGGTGGGCGCGTACAGCAGCACCTTCTTCTCCGGGTCGATGCCGAGCTCGGCCGCCAGCGGCCCGCGCACCCGCTCACCGCTCTGCGCCTCGCCGAGCTGCGCCTCGACGAGGGCGTCGTTGCGCGGGTAGCCACTGCGCAGCAGGACCTCGTCGCGCAGCCGGAAGCCCTTGGCGAGGGTGCGGGCGTCGTGCTCGGACCGGATCAGGAAGTGGTCGAAGCGGTCGACGGCCGCCTGGAACTTGTCCTGCCCGGCCTTGCCCTGCGCCTTGGTGCGCGGCTCGTGGAAGCCCATTCGCTTGAGTGCGGAGCCGTGCCAGGTCTGGATGTACGTGGTCCCCGCGCGCTTGGTCAGCGCCAGCGGGAAGCCCTGGTTGTCCACCCAGTACTCGGCCTGGGCCAGCGCCCGCAGGTAGGCCCAGCTCCAGCGGCGCACCAGGGTGGCCTCCTTGGGGAAGCCGGTCGGCTTGCCGCCCGCGTACGACCAGATCGCCTCGAAGGCCACGCCCTGGCGCACCATCTCCTCGTAGATCGCCTTGGGGCTGTCGCTGTACTGCTTGCCCATGTGGCTCTCGAAGACGACCGTGCCCTTCTTGATCGGCAGCTTCGAGAAGACCTCGTGGTAGACCTTCACCTTCTGCTCGCCGGAGCCGATGTTCCGGCGGACCCGCAGGGCCTTGCGCAGGCCCCGCTTGACCACGTTCGCCGCCTTGCCCTGTATGGCGTTGTTGATCAGCGACTGGGTGCGGACCGCGGCGGCGCCCTCGGCGGTGAGGACGTAGGACAGGTTGCCCTTCTTGGTCACCTCGGGCTCGAAGCGGTCGGAGACCAGCCGGGTCAGCCGCGGCCGCACGCGCAGCCGGGCCGCCTTCTCCAGGTCGACCCCGCCGACCGAGACCCGGGTGGTGATCTTGGTGCCCCCGGCGGTCAGCTTGAGGCGGACGTCCCAGACGGCGTCGATGATGCCGAGCGGGCGGACGGTCGAGCCGATGTCGGCGCTGCCGCTCCACTCGATCGTGTCACCGGCGTGGCGCACGGTTGCCACCGGGAAGCTGAAGGAGCGCACGCCGATCTGCCGGCGGGCCCGGAACTCCAGGGAGGCCTTCAGCTCCGCGTCGGCCGGGATCTTCCCCAGCGGGTTCACGACGGCGCCGGACAGGGTGACGGTGCCGCGCCCGTCGTCCTCGTAGGAGGTGAGGCGGTTGCCCAGCTGGAGGGAGGCGAGCGGGGTGGTGTGGAAGCCCTGCTCGGTGACGTCCAGTATCCGCCGGGCCTCCGCCGCGTCGGCCTCGTCGGCGTCGTCGATGTGCCGCGCGCACCAGTAGACGCGGCCGTCGCGCTCCGCGAGGGGGGAGGAGAGCCGGCCCTTGTTGGTCATGGCGTCGGCGGCCGGGAGCAGGTTGTCCCAGTCCTCCTTGCCCAGCAGGTAGGCGCAGATCGCCTGGAGGTGGGTGACGTGCTCGTACGCCGCCGGGTCGATGCCCGCCAGATAGCCGTTGGCGAGCCGGGCGAACTCCTGCCGGTACTCGTCGCTGAGCAGGGGCAGGTCACGCAGGTGCAGCACCAGGTCGTGCTTGAGGAACTTGGCGTCCTTGGCGGACTTGATGTCCGTGTGGCCCTTGGAGGCGAGCAGTTCGTCGACGCGGCGGTGGATCTCCATCCGGTGGACGAAGTTCGCGATCTCGTGGCGCCGGTTGCTGATCGACTTCGCCGCCGCCTTCTCCATCACGTTCCAGAAGTAGACGTGGTTCGGGATCAGCGTGATGCGGCGGGCGGCCACGTAGGCCTGCGCGGAGAACAGCAGGTCCTCGTAGTGGATCCCGACCGGGAACTCCAGGCCCTGCTCCAGCAGGAACTCGCGCCGGTAGCACTTGTTCGTGGAGAGGGTGTCGTAGACCAGCAGGTCCGGGAAGTCGGTGATCGACTCCAGGGTGCGCGTGCGCGAGTAGATCCAGGGGTACCACTCGGTGGTCTTGCCCCAGCGGTTGTCGAGGTGCACGCGGACGCACATGCCCGAGACCAGGTCGGAACCGGTGCGCTCGGCCGCGTCCAGCATGTTCCGGCAGGCGTTGCGCTCGAGCACGTCGTCGCTGTCCAGGAACATGACGTACGTGCCGGTGGCCTGCTGGATCCCGTGGTTGCGGGGCGCACCGCAGCCGCCGCTGTTCTCCGGCAGCCGGAAGGCGCGCACTCTCCCCGGATGCGCCGCTTCCAGCT
The DNA here is from genome assembly GCF_044762985.1 of Streptomyces sp. NPDC096339. NCBI lineage: Bacteria > Bacillati > Actinomycetota > Actinomycetes > Kitasatosporales > Streptomycetaceae > Streptomyces > Streptomyces sp. NPDC096339. Next base: position 76,532 of record NZ_JBIWFI010000010.1, read on the forward strand.
CCTGGGCGACCGCGTACGAGCGGTCCTTGCTGCAGTCGTCGACGATCACGACTTCGACCCCGTGCAGGGTCTGGTCCAATACCGACTGGACTGCTGTCGACAGACGCTCTGCGTCGTTGTAGACGATGACGACCACGGAGACGTCGGGCACGTGCACCTCGATCCCTTCGTTTCGTTTCGTTCAGCTCATTCCGCTTATCTCGTCAAAGCTACCGTGTGCCGCCCTCCACTCCCGCAGGCCGACCCGACGGCCGGCCGCCCGCCGACCGTCGCCGTGCATACTTCTAAGGAAGAGGTGAGTGGCGGGTCCGGTCGCCCACAATCACCCGTTCGGAGCCAGCAGGAAGTGTCCATGACGAAGCTGTCCGTAGTTGTCCCCTGCTACAACGAAGAAGCCGTCATCGACAGCTTCGACGCCGAGATCCGCAGGGTCCTGGACTCCCTGCCCGTCGAGTACGAGGTCTGCTACGTCGACGACGGCAGCCGCGACGGCACCCTCGACAAGCTCCGGAAGATCGCCGCCGAACACGGCGAGCGGACCCGGTACGTCTCCTTCAGCCGGAACTTCGGCAAGGAGGCCGGCATGCTCGCCGGCCTGCGCGAGACCACCGGCGACGCCGTCGTGATCATGGACGCGGACCTCCAGCACCCGCCGGAGCTCATCGCGACCATGCTCGAATACCACCAGCAGGGCCACGACCAGATCATCGCCCGCCGCACCCGCGAGGGCGACAAGAAGCTCCGCAGCGCGCTGAGCCGCCTCTACTACCGGGGCGTGAACCGCTGGGTCGATGTCGAGCTCACCGACGGGGTCGGCGACTTCCGCATGCTGTCGCGCCCTGCCGTGGACGCCCTGCTGTCGCTGCCGGAGTACAACCGCTTCTCCAAGGGCCTCTTCTCCTGGATCGGCTTCGACACCGTCCACTTCGACTACCAGAACGCCCAGCGCGAGGCCGGCGAGACCAAGTGGAAGTTCGGCTCCCTGCTGAACTACGGCATGGACGGCCTGATCTCCTTCAACAACCGGCCGCTGCGCATCGGGATCTGGCTCGGCGTCTCGCTGGTCGCGCTGACCTGCCTTTACGCGCTGTGGATCACGGTCATGGCGATCACCAACGGGGTCGAGTCGCCGGGCTACGTCACCCTCGTCGCCATAATCACGGGCCTGGGCGGCGTACAGATGATCATGCTGGGTCTGATCGGCGAGTACATCGGACGCATCTACTACGAGACCAAGCGGCGGCCGCACTTCCTGGTGAAGGAGTCCCACGGGGTGGACGCGCTCGCCCGGCCCGCCGCCGCGGTGACGCAGCCGAAGGCCGTGGAGCCGACGGTCGTGGAGCGCAGCTCCCGATGAGCAGAAGAGAAAAACTGGGCCAGGTGTTCCGCTTCGCGCTCGTCGGCGGGGTCAACACCGGCACCTTCTTCGGGCTCTACCTGCTGCTGCACCCGTGGATGCCGTACTTCGCCGCCTACTCGCTGGCCTTCGTGCTGGCGATGGTCGGCTCCTTCTTCATGAACACGTACTTCACGTACCGGACCCGACCCACGTGGAAGAAGTTCCTCCTCTTCCCGCTGACGAACGTCACGAACTACGTGATCCAGTCGGTCGGCCTCTACGCCCTGGTGGCCTGGGCCGGGATGGACACGCGCATCGCCCCCCTGGTCGCGGCGGTCGTGGCCATCCCCTTCACCTTCGTCATCTCCCGCAAGATCCTCATCCCGGGCGCCGCCGGACAGGCCGGGGAACGCGAGCCGGTCGGGACCTCGTCCACGGTCTGAAACCGCCGAGCGGCGGCCCGGCGCGACACCGTAGATTGAGACGGCATGCATTGACGGCAGGTGCATTCCGGCAAGGGGCAAGGGGACAAGACGTGTCAGCGGCTAGGCAAGGTGTCGTGGACGCCCGCAGGATCGTGGTCAAGGTCGGCTCCTCCTCCCTGACCACGGCGGCCGGCGGACTCGACGCCGACCGGGTGGACGCGCTGGTCGACGTCCTGGCCAAGTCCCGCAGCGGCGGCGAGAAGGAGATCGTCCTGGTCTCGTCCGGTGCCATCGCCGCCGGACTCTCCCCGCTCGGCCTGGCCCGCCGCCCCAAGGACCTGGCCCGCCAGCAGGCCGCCGCCAGCGTCGGCCAGGGCCTGCTCGTCGCCCGCTACACCGCCTCCTTCGCCCGCTACGGCGTCCGCGTCGGCCAGGTGCTGCTCACCAGCGACGACACCAGCCGCCGCGCCCACTACCGCAACGCCTACCGCACCCTCGACCAGCTCCTCGCGATGGGCGCCCTGCCCGTCGTCAACGAGAACGACACGGTGGCCACGGACGAGATCCGCTTCGGCGACAACGACCGGCTGGCCGCCCTCGTCGCCCACCTCGTCCGCGCGGACCTCCTCGTCCTCCTCTCGGACGTGGACGGCCTCTACGACGGGGACCCGTCCCTGCCCGGCACCACCCGCATCGACGAGGTCCGCGGGCCCGAGGACATCGCGCACGTCTCCATCGGCAGCGCCGGCAAGGCGGGCGTGGGCACCGGCGGCATGGTCACCAAGGTCGAGGCCGCCCGGATCGCCGCCGCGGCGGGCATCCCCGTCGTCCTCACCTCGGCCAGCCAGGCGGCCGACGCCCTGGCCGGGCGGGCGACCGGCACCCACTTCCATGCCACCGGACGCCGCTCCGCGGACCGGCTGCTGTGGCTCCAGCACGCGTCGACCCCCCAGGGCCACCTCGTCCTCGACGAAGGCGCCGTCCGCGCTGTCACCGAACGCGGCAGCTCGCTGCTGCCCGCCGGGATCGCGGCCGTCGAGGGCGACTTCGCGGCCGGCGACCCGGTCGAACTGCGCTCCGCCGACGGCCGGCCGATCGCCCGCGGCCTGGTCAACTTCGACGCCAAGGAGCTCCCGCAGCTCCTCGGCCGCTCCACCCGCGAGCTCGCGGCGGAACTCGGACCCGAGTACGAACGGGAGGTCGTCCACCGGGACGATCTCGTCCTGCTGCAGGGCTGAGCTTCGGCAAAACCGCCGCGCGGCGGCCCGTGGACTGGTCAACTGTGAGGGGCCCGGGCCCCGGGCGGACACGCGTGGCGGAGACAGGAGGCGGCTGGTGAGACGAGCGCTGACCAGCGTCGGCACGGGGGACGGTGACGGCGGAGACGGGAACGGGCGGGACGAGAACAGCGAACCGAAGGCCGAACCGTCCCGCCTCTGGCACGTCACCCTGAGCGTCTCCGGCAAGCCGGCGCCGCTGTCCGAGGTCCGGCGCGGGCTGGAACAACTGGCCCACGACCACCCCTTCCTCCTGACCAGCCGCTACGCCGACGACCACGCGGAGATCCGCTACTGGGAGGAGGCCCGCGACCTCCACGACGCGGCGGCCGTCGCCCTGCGGCTGTGGGGCGAACACCGCTCCTCGGCGCAGCTGCCGCCGTGGGAGATCGTCGGCCTGGAGGTCATCGACCGCGCCACCTACCACCAGCGGGTCGCAGAGGGCTACGGCCCACCCCCGGCCCACCCGGTGGGCGTGCACCCGTACTAGCCGCTCCGCGCAGCGGCACCCGCCGGCCCGGGGCAGAGCCCCGGGCTCGCGCCCTGCCCCCGGCCGGGGGCCGTCTCGCGAGGTGGAAAGCCCGTCGGCGGGGGGCCGCCCGGGGACTACCCTGGGCGGCATGACCTCGCTCGACGACGCCACCGCCACCGCCACCTCCCCCGTCCTCACCACCGCGGCAGCGGCCCGCACGGCCGCCGCCGCCATCGCCCCACTCCCGCGGTCCGCCAAGGACACGGCCCTGCTGGCGATCGCGGACGCGCTGGAGGCCCGTACGGCCGAGATCATCGCCGCCAACGCCGTCGACACGGACAAGGCCCGGGCCGCCGGCACCAGCGAGACGGTCATCGACCGCCTCACCCTCACCGCGGAGCGCGTCGCGGCCATCGCCTCCGACGTCCGTGACGTCGCGGCCCTGCCCGACCCCGTCGGCGAGGTCGTCCGCGGCAGCACCCTCCCCAACGGCATCGACCTCCGCCAGATCCGCGTCCCCCTCGGCGTCGTCGGCATCATCTACGAGGCCCGTCCCAACGTCACCGTCGACGCCGCCGCCCTCTGCCTCAAGTCCGGCAACGCGGTCCTCCTGCGCGGCAGTTCCTCCGCCTACGCGTCCAACACCGCCCTCGTCGCCATCCTCCGCGACGCCGTCGAGAGCGCCGGCCTGCCGGCCGACGCGGTCCAGCTCGTCCCCGGCGAGTCCCGCGACTCCGTCCGCGAGCTGATGCGCGCCCGCGGTCTCGTCGACGTACTCATCCCGCGCGGCGGCGCCTCGCTCATCAAGACCGTCGTCGAGGAGTCCACCGTCCCGGTCATCGAGACCGGTACCGGCAACTGCCACGTCTACGTGGACGCCCAGGCCGACCTGGACATGGCCGTGGACATCCTCATCAACTCCAAGGCCCAGCGGCCCTCCGTCTGTAACGCCGCCGAGACCCTCCTCGTGCACCGCGACATCGCCGACGCCTTCCTGCCGCGCGCCCTGGACGCCCTCGCCGACGCCGGCGTGACCGTCCACGCCGACGACCGCGTCCTCGCCGCAGCCGAGAACTCCAAGGCGAAGACCCTCCCCGCGACCGACGAGGACTGGGCCGCCGAGTACCTGTCCTACGACATCGCCGCCGCCGTCGTGGACTCCCTCGACGACGCCGTCGCCCACATCCGCCGCTGGACCTCCGGCCACACCGAGGCGATCGTCACCACCTCGCAGGCCGCGGCACGCCGCTTCACCCAGCTGGTCGACTCGACCACGGTTGCCGTGAATGCCTCCACCCGGTTCACCGACGGTGGTCAGTTCGGCTTCGGCGCCGAGATCGGCATCTCCACGCAGAAGCTGCACGCCCGGGGCCCCATGGGCCTTCCCGAGCTGACCTCCACCAAGTACATCGTCACCGGCGACGGTCACATCCGGTAACCACCCGGCGAACACGGTGTGGCCGGATTTGGGCGCACACCCTGCCCAAAGGTGCCCCCCAGGTCTAGGCTGTTCCTGTGCCGGACGACGTGGGGGGCAAGCCGTTCCCGGACGACGGGGAGCCCGACGACGACCGCGGAGGCGCGGATCAGGACTTCGCCTCCGTGGTGTTCGACGAGGCCTTCGTCCGGAACGCCGAGATTCATGAACCGAGTGCCGCCGAGCGACAGCGGGCGGCCGACCGGGCGCGTGCCGAGGCCGAAGCGGCCCGTGCCGTCGCCGGTGGCTGGACGGGCGACGACGACTACGACGGTTACGGCTACGGCCGGCCCGACGGGTACGACGACGCCGACGAACACGGCTGGGACGACGAGCGGGGCCGGTTCCACTACGACGGCCCGTACGGTGCCTACGGCGGCAGCCTGCGCCCGTACCGCGGCCGCTCGCCCTGGCTTCGCCCGGTCGCCTGGGTGCTCGCCTTCGTGATGGGCCTCGGCATGATCGCGCTCGCCTTCAGCGCCGTGTACCGCAGCGCCTCGGGCGAGGCCGACCCCGCTCCGGCGCCCGCCAGCACCCCGCTCAAGGAAGTCACGGGCGTCGGCGCGTTTACGTACCCCTCCGGCCGCCAACCCTGAAGGTACGACCCCACTTGCATCTGCCGGAGCTGGGGGCTTCTCTGAAGCGGGGACAGCGGGAGAAGCGATGGCCGTTCCAGGAGATCCACCCAACGGCACCCCCGACGGCATGGGCGGGGGCGACGACGAGTTCCGCGCGGACGAATACCGGTCCGTCGTGTTCGACGAGGACTTCGTAAGGGCCGCACGGCTCCAGGAGTACTCCGCCCAGGAACGCATGGGCGAGCACGCCCGGGCCGTGCGCAGCCGCTCCATCTGGTCGGGGAGCGGCTCAGCCTCCGGCACCGGCACGCCCGGCAGGGGCGCCCGGCAGGGGATGCTGCTCGTGCTGCTCATCGCCTGTGCCTTCGCGGTCGCCGTCTACATGGGGCTGCGCAATCCGTACGTCCCGCCGCCCGGCGGAACCGCGGAGCCCCTCAGCAGCACCGTCGTCCCGCTGGCGCCCGCGACGGCCGTGCCCGGCGGCCGCCCGGCGGACCTGTACGCGAGCAGCCCCGCGGCCGACTACCGCGTCGGAGCGGCCGGCATCACCCTGCCGGCCGTGCGCCGCACGGACCATTTCACCGAGAGCGAGGTCGTCGCCGCGCTGTCCATCGCCAAGGACTACCTGGTGCAGTCCTCGCTGGACCCGGACATCCTGTCGGGCTCCGCCTCGCGGCCCGTGCGGGTGCTGCTCGACCCCGACCAACTGGACCAGTTCGACCGCAGCATGGGCTCGCCCTCCGGCGACGGCCGCCACGCGGCCACCGGCTGGCTGGTCCGCTTCGACCCGGGCACCGCCGTCATGGCCGACTCCCGGGTCCGGGTGAACGGAACCCTCGCCTTCGCGGAGGTGGCACCCGACGTGCTGGAGGTGATCACCGACCACACCTTCGTCTACGCCGTACGACCCGCCACCGGAGCCCCGGCCGCCGCCGAGGGCGCCTCGCTCTTCACCGTCCGGCGCGAGCTGCGGCTGCGCTTCGACCGGGTGGACCTCACCGCCCGCCGGGCGGAGCTGGTCTCGGCCTATGTGATGGCCGGGCCGCAGGACTGCTCCCAGGACCCGGCGGCAGCCTTCCGCCCCGTCCTCGCCGGAGCCGGCCCCACCACGGTGGGACCGGCCGCCAGCGACCCGTACGCCAGCGGCCATCCCAGGCGTTCCGCCGGGCTGTGCGGCGTACTGGCGCAGCCCTCCCAGGCACCCGCCCAGCCACCCACCCAGGCACCCTCCCAGGTCAGTCCCGGCCCGTAGCCCCGGGCTCGTCCTTGCCCCCGGCGTCGTGGCCCGCCTTGCCGTTCGGACCCGTGCCCGCGGACGACCCGCCCCCGGCTGCCGTGGCGAACTTGTCGCGCAGCTTGCCGCCCAGGTCGTTCGCACCACCCGCGAGGTCGCCGACCAGCTTCATCAGCGGATCCTTGCTGGTCCGCACCGAGTCGGCGTAGTGCGAGGCGGACTGCCGGAAGGAGTCGGTCACCGAGGTGTCCTTGTCCTCCTCCCGCCGCGGGTAGTGGCCGTCCATGATCCGCTGGAAGTCGCGGTTCTCGGACCACTTCTTCAGCTCGGCCGCCCGGACCGTGGTGAAGGGGTGCGTGCGGGGCAGCATGTTGAGGATCTTCAGCACGGAGTCGCGCAGGTCGCCGCCCGCCTCGTACTCCTCGGCCTGGGCGAGGAAGGCGTCCACGTTCATCTCGTGGAGGTGGTTGCCGCCGGCGATCTTCATCAGCCCACGCATCGACGCCTGCACGTCCTGTCCCACCAGCAACCCGGCCCGGTCCGCCGACAGCTCGGACTTGCGGAACCACTCGCGCAGGCCGGTCACCAGCGCCGTGATCGCCACATTGCCCAGCGGGATCCACGCCACCTTCAGCGCCAGGTTCGTCAGGAAGAGCAGGATCGTGCGGTACACGGCGTGCCCGGACAGCGCGTGGCCCACCTCGTGGCCCACCACCGCCCGCATCTCCTCCTCGTCGAGCAGCTCGACCAGGCCCGTGGTCACCACGATGATCGGCTCGTCGAGCCCGATGCACATGGCGTTGGGCTTCGGGTCCTGCTGGACGTACATCTGCGGGACCTTCTCCAGGTCCAGGATGTAACAGGCGTCGCGGAGCATCGCGTGCAGGTGCGGGAACTGGGTCTCGCCCACCCGCACCGAATCCGACAGGAACAGCAGCCGCAGGCTCCGCTCGGGCAACAGCCCGCTCAGAGCCTTGAAGGCCGTGTCGAAGCCGCTCAGCTTGCGCAGCGCCACCAGCGCCGAGCGGTCCGCCGGGTGCTCGTACGCCCGCGACGAGATACCGGGGAACCTCCTGCGGTTCCTCGCGGGTGACTGTCCGAGCCCTGTCTCCGTCATTGCGCCCTCCCCTGGGTCGGCCTGACTGGCGTTGCGTCTATCCTCTCCAACGCCTGAGTCGGCGTGAGCGTGCCCCGGGCCCCCGCATACGATGTGAGCGAAGTCTCCGCCCGCTCCCCGACTCGATAGGTACCTGCCTGATGAGCCTCGCCTCCACCGCCCACAACCTGGTCCTCCTCGCCTCGGAGGAGGTCGAGCAGCACGGCGGCAACCACGACAGCCTCAGCCCCTACCTGACCGGCGGCGCAGCGCTCGGCATCCTGCTGCTCATGCTCTGGGTGACCACGCGCCTGAACCGCGACCGCTAGGCCGGTCCGGCGCGTCCGCCGGGCCAGTAGGCTCTGCGCTCATGGGAGAGCAGGAAGTGCCTACGGGCCCGGTCAAGCGCCGCCTCGGCGTGATGGGCGGGACGTTCGACCCGATCCACCACGGACACCTGGTGGCCGCCAGCGAGGTGGCCGCCCTTTTCCACCTCGACGAGGTGATGTTCGTACCGACCGGCGAGCCGTGGCAGAAGTCCCAGCGGGCGGTCTCGCCCGCCGAAGACCGCTACCTGATGACGGTCATCGCCACCGCGTCGAACCCCCAGTTCTCGGTGAGCCGCATCGACATCGACCGCGGCGGGCCGACGTACACGATCGACACCCTGCGCGACCTGAAGGCGCTGAACGACGACGCCGACCTGTTCTTCATCACCGGCGCCGACGCGCTCGCCCAGATCCTGACCTGGCGCAACGCCGACGAGCTGTTCTCGCTCGCCCACTTCATCGGAGTCACCCGGCCGGGCCACGTGCTCACCGACGACGGACTGCCCAAGGGCGGAGTCTCGCTCGTCGAGGTACCGGCGCTGGCGATCTCCTCCACGGACTGCCGTGCGAGGGTGGCCCAGGGGGATCCCGTCTGGTACCTGGTGCCCGATGGTGTCGTGCGTTACATCGACAAGCGTGAGCTGTACCGGGGAGCCTGAGCTTCCGGAGAGAGGGGCCCCGCGGTGAACGACCGACAGGATCCGTACGACCCGTACGGTGTCGCCCAGGAGCAGCAGCTCATCGGCTACGACGCCTACGGACGGCCGGTGTACGGCCAGGCGCCCGCGCGCCCCGGCCGGCCCGCCCCGCAGGCCCCCCAGTACGAGCAGTACGACCCCCGGTACGACACGTACGAGCAGCAGGGCTACGGCTACCAGGGCTACGCCGAGCAGCAGCAGTACTACCCGCAGCAGCAGCCCGCCCCGGAGTACGGCGGGCAGGAGTACCAGCAGCAGGCGCCCGGCTACGGGTACGACACCCAGGCGACCCAGCAGTGGATCCCGCAGCAGACCGCCCCCGAGCCGCCCTCGGCCCCCGCGCCCGCCGAGTCCCAGGCCCCGCCGGCCCCGGCCGAGCGCCCGGCCGTCCAGGTCCCCGAGCCGCGCCGTCCCCAGTCCGAGTCCGGGCCGGGGGCCGGGTCCGAGGCGGGCCGGGACTACCGCACCGAGATGTTCGCCTTCATCGACCAGCCGGACGAGGAGTCCGACGACGTCATCGACTGGCTGAAGTTCACCGAGAGCCGGACCGAGCGCCGTGAGGAGGCCCGCCGCCGCGGCCGCAACCGGGTGGTGGCGCTGATCGTCGTCCTCGCCCTCTTCGTCGTCGCCGGTCTCGGCTACCTCTGGTACGCGGGCAAGCTGCCCTTCCTCGACGGCCCGGGGGAGAAGAAGAACGCGGCGACCGCGGACGCCGGCGCGCAGAAGCGCGACATGATCGTCGTCCACCTGCACAACACCAAGAAGGGCGGCACCGCCTCCGCGCTGCTCGTCGACAACGTCACCACCAAGCAGGGCGCCACCGTCCTGCTGCCCAACGCCCTCGGCGTCCCCGGCCAGGACGGGACGACCACGCCGCTCGGCAAGGCCGTCGAAGGGGGCGGCCTCGGCACCCGCGAGGCCCTCGACTCGGTCCTCGGCACCCACATCGGCGGCACCTGGCGGCTGGACACCCCCTTCCTGGAGAACCTCGTCGAGCTGGTCGGCGGCATCGAGGTCGACACCGACACCGCGGTCCCGGCGGACGACGCGGCCAAGGCCCCGGCCGTGGCCCAGGGCCAGAAGCAGAGCCTGAGCGGCCCCATGGCCGTCGCGTACGCCACGTACCGCGCACAGGGGGAGCCGGAGACCAAGCCGCTGGAACGCATGGGCAAGGTGCTCCACGCGGTCCTGCGCAAGATCCCGAGCGACCCGAAGGCCGCGGCCGTCACGGTCGAGAGCATGGGCCAGATCCTCGACCCGGGCCTGAACGCGCAGACGCTCGGAGCCCTGCTCTCCCGGCTCGGCGCGCACGCCAAGGTGGGCGCGTACCGCACCGACCTCCTCGGGCTGAAGGCGGACGGCACCCTCACCGACGACGCCAACAAGAAGGTGGTCAAGGAGGTCCTGGGCGGCACGCTCTCGGCGGCGCAGCCAGGAGCGGCCCCGCGCGTCGGCCTGAGGGACGCCACGGGCGACGACAAGACGCAGGTCGCGGCGAAGGCGGCGCTCCTGAACGGCGGCTACACCTTCGTGGACGGCGGCAAGGCCGACAAGCAGGCCGCCACCTCGCAGATCACCTACCAGGACGACGCGACGAAGGACCGAGCGATCGAGGTCGCCAAGACGCTGGGTCTGCCGGAGACGGTCGTGAAGAAGGCCGAGAACGCGGTGAACGCCGACGTCGTGGTGATCCTGGGCAAGGACTACAAGCCGTCCTGACCCGGGCCGCGGGTGGTGGCCGCGCCCGCGCGGGATATTCCGCGCGGGCGGTGACGGCGGTACGTGAGACCCTTGTATGGATCTGCCCGCCAACCCGAAAGCATGGCCAGTGACCGCCACGGACCGCTCCATCGAGCTCATCACCACCGCCGCCCAGGCGGCGGCCGACCGGCTCGCGCACGACATCATCGCCTACGACGTCAGCGACGTGCTGTCGATCACCGACGCCTTCCTGCTCGCCTCGGCCCCCAACGACCGCCAGGTCAAGTCGATCGTGGACGAGATCGAGGAGCGCCTCCTCAAGGAGCTCGGCGCCAAGCCGGTGCGCCGCGAGGGCGACCGCGACGCCCGCTGGATCCTGCTCGACTACGTCGACATCGTCGTCCACGTGCAGCACAGCGAGGAGCGGGTCTTCTACGCGCTGGAGCGCCTGTGGAAGGACTGCCCCGAGATCGAGCTGCCCGAGGACGCCAAGCTCACCATCGGCAAGGCCGAGGAGCACGCCAAGCTGCGCGAGGCCGCCGGCGACGACGATCTGGACGGTGATCTGTTCTGAGCACGACCGAAACGGGCAAGACCGGCCGCAAGATCGTCCTGTGGCGGCACGGCCAGACCTCGTGGAACCTGGAGCGCCGCTTCCAGGGCTCCACGGACATCGAGCTGACCGAGACGGGTGTGGCGCAGGCGCGCCGCGCGGCCCGGCTGCTCGCCTCGCTGAAGCCGGACGCCATCGTCGCCTCCGACCTCCGGCGGGCCTCCGCCACTGCCGGCGAGCTGTCGGCCGTCACGGGCCTGCCCGTGGCGCACACCGAGGCGCTGCGCGAGACGTACGCCGGTGAGTGGCAGGGCCTCACGCACGACGAGATCCTCGAGAAGTACGGCGAGCAGTACGCGGCGTGGAAGCGCGGCGAGCCGGTCCGCCGCGGGGGCGGCGAGCTGGAGACCGAGGTCGCCGACCGCGCCGCGCCGGTGGTGCTGGAGCACGCCGACGCGCTGCCGCAGGGCGGCACGCTCGTCGTGGTCAGCCACGGCGGCACCATCCGTACGACCATCGGCCGTCTGCTGGGCCTGGACTCGTACCACTGGGAGAGCCTGGGCGGGCTCTCCAACTGCTGCTGGTCCGTCCTCGGCGAGGGCGCGCGCGGCTGGCGCCTGCTGGAGCACAACGCCGGCACCCTGCCGGAACCGGTGCTCGGCGACGACGACTGAGAGCGGCTCCCTGCCGCTTCCTGCCGGGGCTCCGACCCGGATTTCACTTTCCGGCTGGTCACAGGCTAGAGTTCTTCTTGTTCGCAGCGAAGAACACCGGAAACGGGGGGAAGCGCAGCGGAGAGCGGGGCTATAGCTCAGTTGGTAGAGCGCCTGCATGGCATGCAGGAGGTCAGGAGTTCAATTCTCCTTAGCTCCACAATCAGGATCCCGTCCCCAACAGGGGGCGGGATCCTTGCTTTTGTACCCTTTGCGCTTACTGCCCAGGCGCGCGCCGGCGTGGCAGAATCGGACCGCCGGAGGGGGAGTCGACGGCCCGACGCGGGAGGGAGTCGCTGACGGATGGGTGCACACCGGCGGCGGTGCGACTGGTGCAACAACGGCACGCCGATCGTGCGGGACATGGAACCGGTCAACCCCGATTACCAGTACTGGTGCGAGGAATGCGCGCGGGCGCTGATCATAAAGGGCGACCCGATCGAGACGTACCGTGAGCTGGAGGGCGAGCCGATCTACGGCCGCCTGCTCGACGAGCACTGCACGCTGAAGCGGTTCTATCAGTTCGCGACAGCGTGACAAGACGGGTCAAATCGGGCGTGGCGCTTGGTCGATGGAAACCGATTTTTGGACCAGGGCCATGACCGTGTAATGTTTGGGACGTCGCCAAGGGGAACCGGCAAGGGAAACCGAAGCGGCAAGCAAGGCAAGGGGCTATAGCTCAGTTGGTAGAGCGCCTGCATGGCATGCAGGAGGTCAGGAGTTCAATTCTCCTTAGCTCCACAGTGAAGAAGCGGGCCACCCGGATCGGGTGGCCCGCTTCTCGTTGTGCCGACACGTCAATGTGCCGATGTGTCCACGTGCCCACCTGCCCATGTGTCGACGTGTGGAACGACCGGGCATCGGCGGTGGCCCCTGCGGTACCCTGACGCCATGCGTGCCGTACGCCTTCTGCTTACCGAGCCGCGCTGATCAGCGCCGACCCACGAGACGGTCGGCATCGGCGCGGCGTCCCCTCCTGTGCGAGGGGCTTTTTCGTTTGGGCAGGCAGAGACGGCAGAGACGATCGATGGAGCTTCAGGAATCATGAGCGAGACGAACACCCCGGCCCCCGAGGCGGCCGAGGCGCACCGTTACACGGCTGCCATGGCCGCCGACATCGAGGCACGCTGGCAGGACGTATGGGACGCGCAGGGCACCTACGAGGCCCCGAACCCGACCGGTGACCTGGCCGGGGACGCGGCGGTCGTCGCACGGCCCAAGAAGTTCATCATGGACATGTTCCCGTACCCGTCCGGCGCGGGCCTGCACGTCGGTCACCCGCTCGGGTACATCGCCACCGACGTCTTCGCCCGCCACCAGCGGATGTCCGGCCACAACGTCCTGCACACCCTGGGCTTCGACGCCTTCGGCCTGCCGGCCGAGCAGTACGCCGTGCAGACCGGCACGCACCCGCGCGTGTCGACCGAGGCCAACATCGAGAACATGAAGGTCCAGCTGCGCCGCCTGGGCCTGGGCCACGACAAGCGCCGGTCCTTCGCGACGATCGACCCGGACTACTACAAGTGGACCCAGTGGATCTTCCTGCAGATCTACAACTCCTTCTACGACGCCGACGCGAAGAAGGCCCGGCCGATCACCGAGCTGGTCGCCGCCTTCGAGAACGGCTCCCGTGAGGTCCCCGGCGGCCGCGCCTGGGCCGAGCTGACCGCCGGCGAGCGGGCCGACGTGCTGAACCAGTTCCGCCTGGCGTACTCCTCGGACGCGCCCGTGAACTGGTGCCCCGGCCTGGGCACCGTACTGGCCAACGAGGAGGTCACCGCCGACGGCCGTTCCGAGCGCGGCAACTTCCCCGTCTTCAAGTCCCGGCTGAGCCAGTGGAACATGCGGATCACCGCCTACGCCGACCGGCTGCTGGACGACCTGGACGGGCTGGACTGGCCCGAGGCCATCAAGCTGCAGCAGCGGAACTGGATCGGCCGCAGCGAGGGCGCGCGCGTCGACTTCGCCCTGGGCGACGAGGCGATCACCGTCTTCACCACCCGTCAGGACACCCTGTTCGGCGCGACCTACATGGTCCTGGCGCCGGAGCACCCGCTGGTCGAGAAGTTCGTCCCGGCCGCCTGGCCCGAGGGCACCCACGAGGTGTGGACCGGCGGGCACGCCACCCCGGCCGAGGCCGTGGCCGCGTACCGCGCCTTCTCCGCCGCCAAGTCGGACGTCGAGCGGCAGGCCGACGCCAAGGAGAAGACCGGCGTCTTCACCGGCGAGTACGCGATCAACCCGGTCAGCGGCGAGAAGGTCCCCGTCTTCATCGCGGACTACGTGCTGATGGGCTACGGCACCGGCGCGATCATGGCCGTCCCGGCGCACGACAGCCGTGACTTCGAGTTCGCGCGCGCCTTCGAGCTGCCGATGCGCTGCGTCGTGCAGCCCTCCGACGGCCGTGGCACCGACCCGGCCGAGTGGGACGACGCCTTCGCCTCCTACGAGGCCAAGCTGATCAACTCCGCGAACGAGGACATCTCGCTGGACGGGCTGGGCGTCGTCGAGGCGAAGGCCGCGATCACCGACTGGCTGTCCGAGCGCGGCATCGGCGAGGGCACGGTCAACTTCCGGCTGCGCGACTGGCTGTTCAGCCGCCAGCGCTACTGGGGCGAGCCGTTCCCGATCGTCTACGACGAGGACGGCGTCGCGCACTCGCTGCCCGAGTCGATGCTGCCGCTGGAACTGCCCGAGGTCGAGGACTACTCGCCGCGCACCTTCGAGCCGGACGACGCCGCCTCCAAGCCGGAGACCCCGCTGTCCCGCAACGAGGCGTGGGTCAACGTCGAGCTGGACCTGGGCGACGGCGTGAAGTCGTACCGCCGCGAGACCAACACCATGCCGAACTGGGCCGGTTCCTGCTGGTACGAGCTGCGCTACCTGGACCCGAACAACGCGTCGGCCCTGGTCGACCCGGAGATCGAGCAGTACTGGATGGGCCCGCGCGAGGGCGCGCCGCACGGCGGCGTCGACCTGTACGTGGGCGGCGCCGAGCACGCGGTGCTGCACCTGCTGTACGCGCGCTTCTGGTCCAAGGTGCTGTTCGACCTGGGGCACGTCTCCTCCGCGGAGCCGTTCCACAAGCTGTTCAACCAGGGCATGATCCAGGCGTACGCCTACACCGACGAGCGTGGCGTCTACGTGCCCGCGGCCGAGGTCGAGGAGCGCGACGGCGGGTACTTCTACGAGGGCCGGCAGGTCAAGCGCGAGCACGGCAAGATGGGCAAGTCCCTGAAGAACGCCGTCACGCCCGACGAGATCTGCGAGGAGTACGGCGCCGACACGCTGCGCCTGTACGAGATGGCGATGGGTCCGCTGGACGTGTCGCGTCCGTGGGACACCCGCGCCGTCGTCGGCCAGTACCGGCTGCTGCAGCGCCTGTGGCGCAACATCGTCGACGAGTCGACGGGCGCCGTCACCGTCGTCGACGCCGAGCCGGGCGAGGACACGCTGCGCGCGCTGCACAAGGCGATCGACGGGGCCGGCTCGGACATGGCGGGGCTGCGCTTCAACACCGCCATCGCCAAGATCACCGAGCTGAACAACTTCCTGACGAAGGCCGGCCGCCCGCTGGAGCGCTCGGTCGCGGAGCGGCTGGTCCTGCTGATCGCGCCGCTGGCCCCGCACATCGCGGAGGAGCTGTGGCAGCGTCTGGGCCACGGCGAGTCGGTGGTCCACCAGGACTTCCCGGTCGCGGACCCGGCGTACGTGGTGGACGAGACCGTGACCTGCGTGGTGCAGGTCAAGGGCAAGGTCAAGGCGCGGCTGGAGGTGCCGCCGACGATCTCGGACGCGGACCTGGAGAAGCTGGCCGTCACCGATGAGGGCGTCGTCGCGGCGCTGGCGGGCGCGGAGATCCGCAAGGTGATCGTGCGCGCCCCGAAGCTGGTGAACATCGTCATCTGAGGGTGATCCCGTACGGGCAGGTTGGGGGTTCGATTGGAACCCCTGACCTGCCTGTGGCGTTTACGGTGGAGGGGACGGCAAAACAGCCGCGGGGATCGGGGAAGGGACGCTCATGGAGGCCGCGTTGATCATCTTCGCGCTGATGGTGCTTTTCACCTTCCTGGGCCTGGGGACGTACGTCACCGTCAAGGTGGTGCAGGCGGCGAAGCGCGGTGTGGACCGTACGATCACGCAGGCGCGGCGGACGGTCGAGGACACCACGCTGCGGGCCAAGAGCCTGGGGCAGGTCGGGGTCACGGCGTCGCTGGCGCAGCTGCGCATCGACCTGCGGACGTCGATGCGGTCCACGCAGCAGGCGCTGTACGACGGGGTCCGGACGGACGCCTCGCTCAAGGAGTCGATCGGGCTGTTCGAGCGGCTGAGCGCGCACGGGCACGAGCTGGACGACGAGCTGAAGCGGCTGGAGCAGGAGCCCGACCGCAAGCGGATCGCGGAGCTCCTGCCCGACCTGCGGGAACGCACGGCCAAGATCACCGAGGCCGCGGACTCGCTGCGGTGGGCGGCGCGTGACCGGGCCCGGCGGTTCGCGGAGGACGACCTGTCCGTGCTCTCGGAGCAGATCGAGGTCGAGTCCGGGGCGCTGCGGGACTGGTCCCGCCCGCCGGTGGACGACCTGACGGCAACGGCGGCGGCCTGGGACGCGGGGCAGCGACAGCCCCAGCCCCAGCCGCAGCCCCAGCCGTCGGCCCCGGCCCCGGCCCCGACGGCCCTGAATCCGGCGGCGCCGGCGACTCCGTACCCCTGGGAGAAGGCGCGACGCCCGGAGAGCACGACGTAGGTTTCCGCGGCTGCGGCCCCACCGACGCGGGCGTTCGATGCTCGGGAGCGGGCGGAGCGGAGCCCCGCGACTCCGGGCGCAGCCCTTGCCGGGTCTGAGGCTGAGCCCGCCCCGGGGACGGGGCGGGCTCAGGTGGAGCCCTGGCCGGGTCTGGGGGCGGTGCCGCCGCTGAGGGGCGAGGGAGTTTTCCGGTTCGGGTGTAGTTCCCGCCGGGTCCCTTTCCGGGTTCGGGTGGAGCTCTGGCCGGGTCTGGGGGCGGTGCCGCCGCGCAGGGGCGAGGGAGTTTTCCGGTTCGGGTGTAGTTCCCGCCGGGTCCCTTTCCGGGTTCGGGTGGAGCTCTGGCCGGGTCTGGGGGCGGTGCCGCCG
>NZ_JBIWFI010000010.1:93634-220878 GCF_044762985.1 Streptomyces sp. NPDC096339
CGCGCAGGGGCGAGGGAGCTTTTCGGTTCGGGTGCAGTCCCCGCCGGGTCGGAGAGCGGAGCTCCGCGAGGTCAAGGCGGGGTTCCGGGGACGGGCGATGGGGGGTTGGAGGGCTGATTCCTCCGACTCAGGTAGGGGCCTCCGCCGGGTCCCGGGCGATGTCCGGACGGGGGGCCGGGGGGCGGAGCCCCCGGTTTCGGGAAGGGGCGGGGTGGGGGAGAAGCCCCGCAGGGCCGCCGCAACGCCCGGCCGCCGCAACGCCCGGCCGGGGCACGCACGTCCGCGGCGGGCCGCACAACGTTCCGCCCGCCGCCGTGAGGCCGGCAGGGCCGCCGTAGAGCCGTCGCAGCAGGGCCGTCGGCGGAAGGCTCACAAGGCCCCGGGCAGGCCCGTGGCGGGCGGCTGGTGGGCAGGTTGTTAGGGTCCGGCAGGCCCGTGGGTGGGCGGCCGGTGGGCAGGTCGTGGGGGTCCGGCAGGCCCGAGGTGGGCGGCCGGTGGGCAGGTCGTGAGGGTCCGGCAGGCCCGCGGCAGGCGTCCGGCACGGGGTCCAGGCTGCCGTCGCACCCCCACTGGCGGTAACCTCCGCCTCATGTCCCGCCATGTCGCCATCGTCACCGATTCCACGGCCTACCTGCCCCAACCGGCCATGGCGCGGCACGGAATCACCTCCGTCCCGCTCACCGTCGTGCTGGGCGGCGAGGCGCTGGTGGAAGGCACCGAGATCTCGGCGCGCAGCCTGGCCCTGGCCCTGCAGAAGCGCCGCTCGGTCACCACCTCGCGCCCCAGCCCGGAGGAGTTCGTCAGGGCCTACCAGGCGGCCGCCGACGCCGGGGCGGCCGGGATCGTCAGCCTGCACCTGTCCGCCGAGTTCTCCGGTACCTACGACGCGGCCGTGGTCGCCTCGCGATCCGCGCCCGTGCCGGTGCGCGTCGTCGACACCGGGATGGTCGCGATGGCGCTCGGCTTCTGCGCGCTCG
This sequence comes from Streptomyces sp. NPDC096339, assembly GCF_044762985.1. NCBI lineage: Bacteria > Bacillati > Actinomycetota > Actinomycetes > Kitasatosporales > Streptomycetaceae > Streptomyces > Streptomyces sp. NPDC096339. Next base: position 94,612 of record NZ_JBIWFI010000010.1, read on the forward strand.
CCGCCGCCGAGGCGGCCGAGGCGGGCGGTTCCGTGGACGAGGCCGTGGCCGCCGCGGAGAAGCGGGCGGCGGACATGGCCGCGTACTTCTACGTCGACACCCTCGACTACCTCCGGCGCGGCGGCCGGATCGGGGCCGCGCAGGCCCTCCTCGGCTCGGCGCTCGCAGTGAAGCCGCTGCTGACGCTGGACGGCGGGCGGATCGAGATGCTGGAGAAGGTGCGCACGGCCTCCAAGGCCATCGCCCGGCTGGAGGAGCTGGCCGTCGAGCGCGCCGGCTCGGGCAGCGTCGACGTGGCGGTGCACCACCTGGCGGCTCCGGAGCGGGCCGACAAGCTCGCCCAGCGGCTGCGCGAGCGGATTCCGGGCTTGGTCGAACTGCACGTCAGCGAGGTCGGTGCGGTGATCGGCGCGCACACCGGGCCGGGGCTGCTGGCGGCGGTCGTCTCACCCCGCTGATCACCGGTACGGGTGACTCGGATATCCACAACGGGTCGACCGTCCACCGGAATTGAGGGTTCCGAACGGGATTCCGGACAGGCCCCTACGGTCGTGGCATGACTTTCCGAACGCGTATCCCGCACAGGCCGGGCGCCACCAGCGGCCCGGGCCGTACCCGACTCTCCGACAGCCGTCTCTCCGACAGCCGTGTCCGCCACCGCCGGGGGCGGTACCGCCGATCCCGAGTTCCGCAGGTGGATCCGGAGGTGGTGCGCCGCCGGGCGCGGGCCCTGCTGGGCGGCAGCAGTCCGCCGCCGGCCGAGGCGCCGCCACCGGAGCCGGCCGGCGAGCTGCCCGACAAGCTGCCCGACGAGCTGCCCGACGAGCCCGCGCCCCGTCGGCCGGCCATGCCCGGCCTGGCCGTGCGGGAGCGGCTGCCGGTGTGGCTTCAGGCCCGCTGCGGGGTGGCGCCGCGCAAGGTGGGCGCCGTCGCGGTGGTGCTGGCGGCGGCCGTCGGCTTCGCCGCGCAGCAGTACTGGTCCGCCCGGCCTCGTGCCGTGACCGCTCCGGCGGTGGTGGCTCCGGCGGCGGCGCCCGCGGCGGCAACGGCTCCGGCGGGTGGAGCCGCGCGGATCGTCGTGGACGTCAGCGGGAAGGTGCGGGATCCGGGGGTGCGGCGGCTGCCCGCCGGTTCGCGGGTGGAGGACGCACTGGCCGCCGCCGGGGGTGTGCGGCCGGGTACGGACACCACCGGACTGAACCGGGCCCGGGTGCTGGTGGACGGCGAGCAGGTGCTGGTGGGCGCTCCGGCGCCACCCCAGGGCACGGCCTCGGGGTCGGGCTCCGGTTCGGGCACGGGCTCGGCGTCTGGTCCGCTCAGCCTCGGCTCGGCCACCGTCGACCAGCTGGACGGGCTGCCCGGGGTGGGGCCGGTGCTGGCGCAGCACATCGTGGACTTCCGTACCGCCCGCGGCGGCTTCCGTTCCGTGGAGGACCTCCGCCAGGTCAACGGCATCGGCGAGCGCCGCTTCGCCGACCTGCGCGCCCTGGTGCGGCCGTGAACCGCCCAGGGGGGCGGGGCGCCGCGGATCCCGGCGCCGAGGGTCCGGGCCTCATGGACCGGCGGCCGCGGGATGTGCCTCCGGTGGACCTCGACCCCGAGGGGAAGCGCCCGGCGGATCTGCGGCTCGTGGTGCCGGCCCTGGCCGCCTGGGGAGCGGCTGCCCTGGCGTTGGACTCGTCGGCATCGCGGACCGCCGCCGCGGTGGTGGTGCTGGGGGTGCTCGGCGCGGGGCTGCTGGTCCGCGCCGGGTGCCGGCGCGCGCGGCGGGGCCTGGGGGTGGCCCCGGCCGTGGCCGCCGCCCTGCTGTGCGCGGCCGCGGGGGCCGGCGTGGCCGGGCTCCAGAGGGCCGAGGCGCGGGCCGGGCCGGTCGAAGGGCTGGCACGGGAGCACGCCCGCGTCTTCGCGGAGTTGACGGTCGGTTCCGATCCGCGGGTCTCCCGGAACGGCAGCGGGCCTGCGCTGGTGGTGCTGGATGCGGTGGTGACCCGGGTGACGGGGCCGGACGGGGCGCGTACCCGGGTCGAGACCCCCGTGCGGGTCCTGGCCGGACATCCGGGATGGGCCCGGCTGCTGCCCTCCACCAGGGTGGAGGTCGTCGCCCGGCTGGCCCCGGCGAAGGGCGGCGAGCGTGCCGTGGCGGTGCTGCGTCCGGCCGGTGACACCCCGCCCGGGGTGACCGGCGGCCCGGATGCCGCGCAGCGGATGGCGGGGCGGCTGCGGGCGGGGCTGCGGGAGGCGAGCGACGGGCTCGCCCCGGATGCGCGGGCCCTGCTGCCGGGGCTGGTCGTCGGGGACACCTCCCGGGTGCCGGACGACCTCCGGGAAGCCTTCCGGGCCACCGACCTCCTGCACCTGCTCGCCGTCTCGGGGTCCAACCTGACGGTGGTGCTGTTCCTGCTCATCGGGCCCCCGGCCCGCGCGCAGCGGGCCGAGCGGCGGGGGCTGGCGCCCCGGCTCGGGCTCTCGCTGCGGGGGACCGCGGTGTGCGGTGCCGTGCTGACGCTGGGCTTCGTGGTGGTGTGCAGGCCGGAACCGAGCGTGCTGCGGGCCGCGGCCTGCGGGGCCGTGACCCTGCTGGCCCTCGCCACGGGGCGGCGCAGGTCGCTCCTGCCGGCGCTGGCCGCCGCCGTCCTGCTGCTGGTGCTGTACGACCCGTGGCTGGCCCGGGGTTACGGGTTCCTGCTCTCCGTCCTGGCCACCGGGGCGCTGCTGACCGTCGCACCCCGGTGGAGCGAGGCGCTGCGGCGGCGCGGGATGCCGCCGCGGCTCGCCGAGGCCCTCGCCGCCGCCGCTGCCGCCCAGGCGGTGTGCGCGCCGGTGGTCGCCGTGCTCTCCGCCCGGGTCGGCCTGGTGGCCGTGCCGTGCAACTTGCTGGCAGAGCTGGCGGCCGGTCCGGCGACGGTGCTCGGCTTCGCCACTCTCGCGGTGGCCCCGCTGTGGATGCCCGCCGCGGAGCTGCTGGCGCGGTGCGCGGGGGTGCCCGCCGGGTGGATCGCCGGCGTGGCCCGGGCCGGGGAGCGGATGCCCGGGGCGGAGCTGGCCTGGCCGGGCGGGCTCGGCGGGGGTGTGCTGCTGGCCGCCGTGACGTTCGCGGGCGTGGCGCTGGCCGCGCGGTACGGCCACCGGCGCCGGGTCGCCTGCGTCCTGGTGGTGGTGCTGCTCCTGGCCGTGCTGAGGCCGCCGCAATTGACCCGTACCGTCGCGGGCTGGCCACCGCCCGAGTGGAGTTACGTCCAGTGCGCCGTGGGCCAGGGGGACGCCGCCGTGCTCGCAGTGGGCCCGGGGGAGGCCCTGGTGGTGGACGCCGGCCCGGAGCCCGGCCCGGTGGACGCGTGCCTGCGCGCGCTGGGGGTCCGGCGGGTGCCGATGCTGTTGCTGACGCACTTTCACGCCGACCACGTGGCAGGCCTGGCCGGGGTGCTGCGGGGCAGGTCCGTGGGGATGATCCAGACCACCGGGCTCGAAGAGCCGCCCGGACAGGCCGAGTTCGTGCGCAGGACGGCGGCCGCCGCGGGGGTGCCCGTCGTGCGGGCGGTGGCGGGCGAGCGGCGCAGGACGGGGCCGCTGGAGTGGCAGGTGCTGTGGCCCCCTTCGGCCGGAACGCCGCCCGAGGGGCCCAACGACGCGAGCGTGGCCCTGCTGGTGCGCGGTGCGGGACTGACGCTGCTCCTGCTCGGCGATCTGGAACCTCCTTCCCAGCGGGCACTCCTGACGGACCATCCGGAGTTGGGGCCGGTGGACGTCCTCAAGGTGGCCCACCACGGGTCCGCTCACCAGGACCCGGGGCTACAGGTCCGGATCCGGCCACGGCTCGCGATCGTTCCGGTCGGCGCCGGCAACCGCTACGGACACCCCGCGCCCCGCACGCTGGCCAGGCTGAGGGAGTTGGGGGCGACCGTGTTGCGCACCGACATCGACGGCTCCGTCGCGGTCGTCGGATCAGGCGCGGGGCTGCGAGCATTTCCGGCCATTCGGAGGCGGATCCGCCGGGTCCATACCGGGCGCGACCATTCTGTTTGCCCACAACCCGACAGCATGATCGAATGCGTCTTCGCCAACACGGTCACAGTCCACACAGCACGGGGGTGCATCAGCCATGTTCGGTCGCCGAAGGGGGATGGAGACGGCAGGGGGTTCCAGCCCGCACACATCCGCGACACTGACGCTGCCGCCGACGGCGCGGCTGCTGAGCTGTCGTGTGCTCGACAGCGTTCACCAGCCGATCAGGCAGGCGAAGTTCGAGGTCACCGACCCGATCGGGCGGCGGATCGTGAGCGGCGAGACCGACCCGTACGGCGGGTTCACGGCGACCGTTCCGGAAGGGGAGTACCGGCTCTCCGTCAGCGCCGAGGGGTACGCGCCGTTCCACGGGGTGACGCTGGTGGGCGGTCCCGCGCAGCCCGGCACGAGGGAGATCGTCCTGGACGCAGTGGAACCGCCGCTGCTGCCGCAGCCCGGCCACTGGGAGCTCGACCCGGCGCATTCGACGATCGGCTTCACGGCCCGTCACATCGGCATGGCGCGGATCCGAGGCCGGTTCAACACGTTCGCCGGCGCGGTGCGGATCGCAGAGCGCATGGAGGACTCCTCCATGCACGTGAGGATCGACGCGGCGAGCATCGACACCGGGTTGCGGATGCGGGACGACCACCTGCGCTCGGCGGACTTCCTGGACGCGGCCCGCTACCCGACGGTCGAGTTCTACAGCGAGCGGTTCATCCACCGCAGCGGCAGCCGCTGGGCCGTCGCGGGCGCCCTCACCCTCCACGGGGTGAGCCGTTCCGTCACCCTGGACACCGAGTACCTGGGTCTCGGTACGGGCCTGGAGGGCGAGCCGCGGGCCGCCTGCCGGGCCAGTACGGAACTGCAGCGCGAGGACTTCACCCTGAACTGGCAGTCCGTGCTGGCGCACGGGATCGCGGCGATCGGGTCGAGCGTCGAAGTGACGCTGGACGTGCAGGCCGTCCACAAGGCCTGAGCGGCCGACGGGACCCGCGGGACCTAAGGGGCCTCCAGCCAGCCCTCGTACTCGTCGGCGAGGGCGTCCAGCTCGGTGGGGTCGAGACGTTCGCGCGGGTCCTCGACGACGACCAGCCACTGGGCGTCCTCGGCGTCGTCCTCGCCGGCCAGGGCGTCGCGGACCAGCTGCGGCTCCTCCGTCAGGCCGAAGCGGTCGACGACTTCCCGCGCCACCTCTTCGGCGGCGTCGCGGTCGGGCAGGACGAGTACATGTCGCACGTTCACGCGACCATTCTCGAACATCCGGTGAGAGGGCCCGTGCGGCGGTGGGCTGTCAGTGCGGCGTGGGATGCTGGAGGCGATGGCCACCAGGAAGAACTCAACCGACGATCCGCTCGCCCCGATCACCCTCGCGGTGGGGCAGGAGGACCTGCTCCTCGACCGCGCCGTGCGGGAGGTGGTGGCGGCCGCCCGCGCCGCCGATGCCGACACGGACGTGCGGGACCTCTCCTCCGAGCAGCTCCAGCCCGGCACGCTCGCCGAGCTGACGAGCCCCTCGCTCTTCTCCGAGCGCAAGGTGCTGGTCGTGCGGAACGCCCAGGACCTGTCCGCGGACACCGTCAAGGAGGTCAAGGCCTACCTCGACGCGCCCTACGAGGAGATCACCCTCGTCCTCGTCCACGCCGGCGGGGTCAAGGGCAAGGGCCTGCTCGACGCGGCACGCAAGGCAGGTGCCCGGGAGGTGGCCTGCCCGAAGATGACCAAGGCGGCCGACCGCCTGGCCTTCGTGCGGGGAGAGTTCCGCACGCTGGGGCGCTCGGCGACCCCGGACGCCTGCCAGAACCTGGTCGATGCGATCGGCAGCGACCTGCGGGAGCTGGCGAGCGCGGCGGCGCAGCTGTGCGCGGACGTCGAGGGCACGATCGACGAAGCCGTGGTGGGCCGTTACTACACCGGCCGGGCCGAGGCCTCCAGCTTCACGGTCGCCGACCGGGCGGTCGAGGGGCGGGCGGCGGAGGCCCTCGAAGCCCTGCGGTGGTCCCTGGCCACCGGGGTGGCGCCGGTCCTGATCACCAGCGCCCTGGCCCAGGCCGTGCGCGCGATCGGCAAGCTGGCCTCCGCCCCGCGCGGAGCCCGCCCGGGCGATCTCGCCCGGGACCTGGGGATGCCGCCCTGGAAGATCGACCGGGTCCGCCAGCAGATGCGCGGCTGGTCGGCAGACGGCGTCGCGGACGCCCTGCGTGCCGTCGCCGACGCCGACGCGGGCGTCAAGGGTGGCGGTGACGACCCCGAGTACGCCCTGGAGAAGGCTGTGGTGGCGGTCGCCCACGCGGCCCGCCCCCAGCGCCGCCCGTAGGCACGCCCGTTCCCGCCCCCGGCCCGAGCCCTCTCCTCAGTGGGCCATGGCGCGGGCTGCCGTGGGCGAGGGGCGGCCCTTCGGGAGCAGGGCCGCGGCGGCGAGGGCGAGGGCCAGCGCCGGGAGGGCGAGGGTACTGAAGCCGCTCGGGGCGAGCGCCGCGAGGCCGACGGCGGCGCCGAGTTCGTGGGAGGTGCCGACCAGGCCGGAGGCCAGCCCCGAGTGCTCCGGGGCGACTTCGGACAGGGCGGCCGTCGTCGCGCAGACGAAGGCCCCGCCCAGTCCGAGGGCCAGCAGGGCGAAACCGGGGACCAGACCCGTCCAGAGTCCGCCCGCCGGGGCCAGGGCGGCTCCGGCCGCCGCGAGGACGAAGGCCGCGGCGCCGACCGGGCGCCAGCCGAAGCGCACGACCGCCCGGCCGCCCAGATGCGCCCCCGCCGTGACCGCCACCGCCACGGGGAGGAAGGCCAGCCCGGTGACCAGGGCGGTGCGCCCGAGATCCTGCTGGATGTGGAGGGAGCTCAGGTAGAACCCCGATACGAGCATCCCGGCCGCGACCAGCATCACCGCGCTCCCGCCCAGCAGCGCGCGGCGGCCCGGCAGGGCGGACGGGAGCAGCGGGTACGGGCTGCGGCGCCCGGCCGCGACCAGCGCGAGGCCCGCGGCGGCGGCCCCGGCCAGCCAGGGCCAGGAGCGCTCGGCCAGGCCTTGGACCAGGCACGCGCAGGCCGCCGTCAGCAGGAGTGCGCCCGTCACGTCCACGGGCGCCCGGCGCGCCGCCCCGCTGCGGGGGTCGCGGAGGAAGTCCCCCAGCAGCAGGGGGACGGCGATCAGTGCCAGTGCCCCCGCGGGCAGGTTCACGTAGAAGATCCAGCGCCAGCCCGGACCGTCCGCCAGGATTCCGCCGAGCAGCACTCCGATCGCCGCGCCGGCGCCGCCGATCCCCGCCCAGACGCCGAGGGCGCGGTGCCGCGCCGGACCCTGGAACAGGGCCAGGACCAGCGCCATCGCCGCCGGTGAGAGGAGGGCCGCGCCGACGCCCTGCACGGAGCGCGCCACGATCAGCGTGTTGCCCGTATCCGCGAGGCCGGAGGCCGCAGAGGCCGCCGTGAACAGTGCCAGCCCGGCCAGGAACATCCGCCGCGCCCCGAACCGGTCGGCCAGCCGTCCGCCGACCAGGAGCAGGGAGCCGAAGAAGAGGGTGTAGCCGGTGACGAGCCGGGTGAGTCCGCTGCCGGACAGGGCGAAGTCGGCGCCGATGACGGGCAGGGCCACGTTCACCACCGTGACGTCCGCGATCAGCATGAACTGGGCCAGGCAGAGGAGGCCCAGCAGGAGCCGGCGGTGTGGATGGGTGGGGGCATGCGTGTGGGCGTCGGCGTGGCCGTGGGCGGGCGAGTGCGAGGGCATGGCGAAGCCGCTCCTAAAGTTAACGGTCCTGTTAAGGATCGAGTATGCGGCCCTGCCCGTGAAATGTGAACAGCGGTGTTAAGTTTGGCTCCATGGCATCGAACGCCCCCACCCCCCGGCCCCGCCGCGCCGACGCGGAGCGCAACGCCGCCGCGATCGTCGACGCGGGCCTGGACTGCTTCCTCGCCGACCCTCAGGCGAGCATGGCCGCCATCGCCCGCGCCGCCGGAGTCAGTCGGGTCACCCTCTACTCCCACTTCGCCACCCGCGAGGCGCTCCTCGACGCCGCCTTCGACCGGGCCGCGGCCGAAGCCGCCGCCGCCCTCGCGGACGGCGGCGACCTCGCCTGGCTCGTCCGCACCTCGTGGCGGCTCCTCGACCGGCACTCGGCCGTCTTCGCCGCCGTCTCCGCCGCGTTCCCGCCCGAGCAGCTGCGTGAACGCCACGACCGGATCCTGGCGCCGGTGCGCCGTCTGATCGTCCGCGGCCAGGAGGTCGGCGAGGTCCGCTCCGACCTGTCCGCGGACTGGCTGGTCACCGTCGTCTACAGCCTCGTCCACGCGGCCGCCGCCGAAGTCCAGGCGGGCCGGCTGGACGCCGCCGAAGCCCCGGACGTGCTGACCTCGACCGTCCTCGCCGCCGTACGGGGCTGACCGGGCCTCCGCGGCCGGTGCGCGGGCGGGCAACGCGAAGGCCCCGGCCGCCACCCTGGGGAAGGGTGGAGGCCGGGGCCTTCGGTCACTGCGTGAAGATGCTTGCGCCGCACCCGCGTGGCGAACGCAGGCCGCGTGCGGCGCGGTGTGCCGGTGAGGGAGCGGATGAGAGGGCCCGCTGGGTCCCTACCGGCGATTCACATCGAGAGCTCAGCCCTGGAGGGTGGCAACCTTGGCAGCCAGCGCCGACTTCTTGTTGGCGGCGGCGTTCTTGTGGATGACACCCTTCGAGACAGCCTTGTCGAGCGCACGCGCGGCGGCGCGGGAAGCCACGGTGGCCTTCTCGACGTCACCGGCGAGGACGGCCTCGCGGGCCTTGCGGATCGCGGTCTTGAGCGAGGACTTGACGGCCTTGTTGCGCAGGCGCGCCTTCTCGTTCGTCTTGTTCCGCTTGATCTGGGACTTGATGTTCGCCACGAAAGAGCCTTTTCAGGTTCAGAGTTTGATCTTCGGATTGTGTCCCGACAGCTGAGAGGGCATACGAGACACAGCTGCCCAGGCTACCAGGCACGCTCCTGGCGGCCCAAACCGAGCGCACTGCCCCGTCCATGGGACCATGGGAGGACTTCAGACTTCGTTCCGCGTTCCGACTGCGACCGAGAATCAGGACACTGCGTGCCCGCGATCCCCAGCCACGTGCCCGAGCCGAGCCGTACCGACCCGGCGCTGATCCGCAATTTCTGCATCATCGCGCACATCGACCACGGCAAGTCGACCCTTGCCGACCGGATGCTCCAGCTCACCGGTGTGGTCGACCAGCGGCAGATGCGCGCCCAGTACCTCGACCGCATGGACATCGAGCGTGAGCGCGGTATCACCATCAAGTCCCAGGCGGTCCGGCTGCCCTGGGCTCCCACCGTGGGCGAGGGGCAGGGCAAGACCCACATCCTCAACATGATCGACACCCCCGGGCACGTCGACTTCACCTACGAGGTCTCGCGCTCGCTCGCCGCGTGCGAGGGCACCATCCTCCTGGTGGACGCCGCCCAGGGCATCGAGGCCCAGACCCTCGCCAACCTGTACCTGGCGATGGAGAACGACCTCGCGATCGTCCCGGTCCTGAACAAGATCGACCTGCCGGCCGCCCAGCCGGAGAAGTTCGCCGAGGAGCTCGCGAACCTGGTCGGCTGCGACCCCGACGACGTGCTGCGCGTCTCGGCGAAGACCGGCATGGGCGTCGACGCGCTGCTGGACAAGGTCGTCGCCACGGTCCCGGCCCCGGTCGGCGTCAAGGACGCCCCGGCCCGCGCCATGATCTTCGACTCGGTCTACGACTCGTACCGCGGCGTGGTCACCTACGTCCGTGTGGTCGACGGCCAGCTCAACAAGCGCGAGCGCATCCGGATGATGTCGACCGGCGCCACCCACGAGCTGCTGGAGATCGGCGTCTCCTCGCCCGAGATGACCCCGGCCGACGGCATCGGCGTCGGCGAGGTGGGCTACATCATCACCGGCGTGAAGGACGTCCGTCAGTCCAAGGTCGGTGACACCATCACCAGCCTGCACAACGGCGCGACCGAGGCCCTCGGCGGCTACAAGGACCCGCGCCCGATGGTCTTCTCGGGTCTGTACCCGCTCGACGGCTCGGACTACCCGGACCTGCGCGAGGCCCTGGACAAGCTCCAGCTCAACGACGCCGCGCTCGTCTACGAGCCGGAGACCTCGGCGGCGCTCGGCTTCGGCTTCCGCGTCGGCTTCCTCGGTCTGCTCCACCTGGACGTGGTCCGCGAGCGCTTGGAGCGCGAGTTCGGCCTCGACCTGATCGCCACCGCGCCCAACGTGGTCTACCGGGTCGTCCTGGAGGACGGCAAGGAAGTCACCGTCACCAACCCGAGCGAGTTCCCCGAGGGCAAGATCTCGGACGTGTTCGAGCCGGTCGTGCGCGCCACGATCCTCGCGCCCAGCGAGTTCATCGGCGCGATCATGGAGCTCTGCCAGACCCGCCGCGGCACCCTCCTCGGCATGGACTACCTCTCCGAGGACCGCGTCGAGATCCGCTACACCCTCCCGCTCGCGGAGATCGTCTTCGACTTCTTCGACCAGCTGAAGTCCAAGACGCGCGGTTACGCCTCCCTCGACTACGAGCCCACGGGCGAGCAGTCCGGCAGCCTCGTCAAGGTCGACATCCTGCTGCACGGCGACAAGGTCGACGCCTTCTCCGCCGTCTGCCACAAGGACGCCGCCTACGCCTACGGTGTGCGCCTGGTCGCCAAGCTGCGCGAACTCATCCCGCGGCAGGCCTTCGAGGTCCCGGTGCAGGCCGCCATCGGCTCCCGCGTCATCGCCCGCGAGACCATCCGCGCCATCCGCAAGGACGTCCTCGCCAAGTGCTACGGCGGTGACATCTCCCGTAAGCGGAAGCTGCTGGAGAAGCAGAAGGAAGGCAAGAAGCGCATGAAGATGGTCGGCTCCGTGGAGGTCCCGCAGGAGGCCTTCATCGCGGTGCTGTCCAGCGACGACTCCGGCGGCAAGAAGAAGTAGTCCGGCAGCGGCGTTGAGTACGAAACAGGCCCCCGAGGCGATGCCCGGGGGCCTGTTTCGTTATGAATCGGCCGCTCGGAGGCTCTTACGCACCGGCCGGAGGGCCCCTACTCTGATCACTGCTCGATGGTTACTCGCCAGTTACAAGCCCTGAGTCACCGCCCCTGAATGACAGGCCCTGCCGCGTGGTCCGGAGGACGTCCGTGAGCGACACACAGACCTTGATCGAGAACCGCCCGCCCACCGTGGCGGCCCTCTTCCTTGAGCGCGTCGCGAAGACGCCCGATGCGGAGGCGTACCGGTTCCCGGTGCCCGCGGCCGGCGGCCAGGGCCCCGACGACTGGAAGTCGCTCAGCTGGGGCCAGGCGGCCGAGCGTGTCTTCGCCATCGCGGCGGGCCTGATCGGCCTCGGCCTCCAGCCGGAGCAGCGGGTCGCCCTCGCCTCCAACACCCGGGTCGAGTGGATCCTGTCCGACCTCGGCGTGATGTGCGCGGGCGGCGCCGTCACCACCATCTACCCGAGCACCAACGCGGACGAGTCCGCGTTCATCCTCTCGGACTCCGAGAGTCGGGTGCTCATCGCCGAGGACGGCAAGCAGCTGGCGAAGGCCCGCGAGCGCCGCGCCGACCTGCCGGAGCTCGCCCACGTGGTGGTCCTGGAAGAGGCCGACGCCATCGCCGTCGACGGCGACCCCGAGGGCTGGGTGCTCTCCCTCGCCGACCTGGAGAAGCGAGGCGCGGCCTACCTCGCCAAGCACCCCGGGGCGATCAAGGAGCGGGTCGCGGCCATCACCGCCGACCAGCTCGCCACCCTCATCTACACCTCCGGCACCACCGGCCGCCCCAAGGGCGTACGGCTGCCGCACGACAACTGGTCGTACATGGCCAAGGCCATGGTTGCCACCGGCCTGATCGGCAAGGACGACGTCCAGTACCTGTGGCTGCCTCTGGCCCATGTCTTCGGCAAGGTGCTGACCTCCGGCCAGATCGAGGTCGGGCACGTGACCGCCGTCGACGGCCGGATCGACAAGATCATCGAGAACCTGCCGATCGTCCAGCCGACGTACATGGCGGCCGTCCCGCGCATCTTCGAGAAGGTCTACAACGGCGTGGCCGCCAAGGCCCGGGCCGGCGGCGGAGCCAAGTACAAGATCTTCCAGTGGTCGGTCGGCGTGGCCCGCGAGTACGCCAAGGTCACCCAGGACAACTTCAAGCGCACCGGCCGCAAGACCGCCCCCTTCGGCCTCGCCACCAAGCACAAGATCGCCGACGCGCTCGTCTACTCCAAGCTCCGCGAGGCCTTCGGCGGCAAGCTGCGCGCCGCCGTCTCCGGCGCGTCCGCCCTGGCCCCCGAGATCGGCTACTTCTTCTCCGGCGCGGGCATCCACATCCTGGAGGGCTACGGCCTGACCGAGTCCAGCGCCGCCTCCTTCGTCAACCCGGGCGAGGCCTACCGCACCGGCACGGTCGGCAAGCCGCTCCCCGGCACCGAGGTCCGCATCGCCGACGACGGCGAGGTCCTGCTGCGCGGCCCCGGCATCATGCAGGGCTACCACGGGCAGCCGGAGAAGACCGCCGAGGTCCTGGAGTCCGACGGCTGGCTGCACACGGGCGACATCGGCGAGCTGTCGCCCGACGGCTACCTGCGCATCACCGACCGCAAGAAGGACCTGATCAAGACCTCGGGCGGCAAGTACGTCGCCCCGGCCGAGATCGAGGGCCAGTTCAAGGCGATCTGCCCGTACGTGTCGACCATCGTCGTGCACGGCGCCGACCGGAACTTCTGCTCGGCGCTCGTCGCGCTGGACGAGCCGTCGATCCTGGGCTGGGCCGCCGAGAACGGGCTGGAGGGCAAGACGTACGGCCAGGTGCTGGCCGCGCCGGAGACCACGCGGCTGATCGAGACGTACGTGCAGACCCTGAACGAGGGGCTGCAGCGCTGGCAGACGATCAAGAAGTTCCGGATCCTGCCGAGGGACCTGGACGTGGAACACGGGGACCTCACGCCGAGCCTGAAGCTGAAGCGGCCGGTGGTGGAGCGTGAGTTCAAGAATCTGATCGAGGAGATGTACGAGGGGGCGCGCGAGGCGTAGCTCCTGCCGCGGGCTCGGGGCGCCCTCCCTGGGCGGCCGGGGTCCCCCCCCCGTTTGTGCCGCAGGGGTGTGGGCGGCGGGCAGACCCCTCGGCTCGTACCACCGCGCCGTCGGGGTCGGGTGTGCGGCGGGGCGCCCCCGCAGGGCGTCGAACACAACCACGCCGGGCTTGTCCGCTGCCTCCGCACGTTCGACGCCCGAGGAGGTGCCCCGGCGCGCGCCCGGCCCCGACGGCCCCTCGCGTGCGGGCCGCCCCGGGGTGCCGCTGCGCGGAGCCGTCCCCTACCCGCCCTTCCACCGTTCCCCGGGGCTCCGCCCGGACCCGCGCCTCAAACGCCGGCGAGGCTGGAGGGGGACCCGGGTGGGAGTCCGAGGCTCCGTCCCGGACCCCGGCCGGCGGACCTCGGACTTCCGCGGGCCGGAAGGGACCCGCGGTGCGGGATGATGGGGGTATGCCTTCCGCACTGCCCGACGGTGAACCCATGCCCGAGGACGGCTCGCTGCCGTCGCACGCCCTTGCCGGGGCGGGGGACCGGCCGCTCGGTTTCTACCTGCACGTCCCGTACTGCGCCACGCGCTGCGGGTACTGCGACTTCAACACCTACACGGCCACCGAGCTGCGGGGTACCGGCGGCGTGCTCGCGTCGCGGGAGAACTACGCCGACACCCTGATCGACGAGGTCCGCCTCGCGCGGAAGGTGCTCGGGGACGACCCGAGGGCCGTGCGCACCGTGTTCGTGGGCGGGGGAACGCCGACCCTGCTGCCGGCCGGCGACCTCGTACGGATGCTCGCGGCGATCCGGGACGAGTTCGGCCTGGCCGAGGACGCCGAGGTCACCACCGAGGCCAATCCGGAGTCGGTGAACCCGGAGTACCTGGCCGAGCTGCGGGCCGGCGGCTTCAACCGGATCTCCTTCGGCATGCAGAGCGCGAAGCAGCACGTCCTGAAGGTGCTCGACCGCACGCACACCCCGGGCCGCCCCGAGGCGTGCGTCGCGGAGGCGCGGGCGGCCGGGTTCGAGCACGTCAACCTGGACCTGATCTACGGGACCCCGGGGGAGTCCGACGACGACTGGCGGGCCTCGCTGGACGCGGCGCTCGGCGCGGGCCCGGACCACATCAGTGCGTACGCGCTGATCGTCGAGGAGGGTACGCAGCTGGCCCGGCGGATCCGCCGGGGCGAGGTCCCGATGACGGACGACGACGTGCACGCCGACCGGTACCTGATCGCGGACGAGGTCATGGCCGGGGCCGGGTACTCCTGGTACGAGGTGTCCAACTGGGCCACCTCGGAGGCCGGGCGCTGCCTGCACAACGAGCTGTACTGGCGCGGCGCCGACTGGTGGGGCGCGGGGCCGGGCGCGCACTCGCACGTGGGCGGGGTGCGCTGGTGGAACGTGAAGCATCCGGGAGCGTACGCCGCCGCGCTGGCGGCGGGGCGTTCCCCGGGCGCGGGCCGCGAGCTGCTGTCCGAGGAGGACCGGCGGGTGGAGCGGATCCTGCTGGAGCTGCGCCTGGTGGACGGCGTGCCGCTGTCCCTGCTGGCACCGGCCGGGCTGGCGGCCTCCCGGCGGGCCCTGGAGGACGGGCTGCTGGAGGCCGCGCCCTACGAGGCGGGCCGCGCCGTGCTGACCCTGCGCGGGCGGCTGCTGGCCGACGCGGTGGTCCGGGACCTGGTCGACTGACGACCGGCCCCGGGGCCCGCGGCGCGCCGGAGCCGTGCCGGACCCGCATACGGCCCCGGCCGGCCTTCGGGCGTACCCCCGGACCGGTCCTTGTGCGGTGGCCCCCTCAGACGGGTCCCGCAGACGGGTCCCGGGACGAGCGGCCCCCGGCCGGTCTGCGGACGGACCCTCCAGGCCGGTCCCGGTGTGACGGCCCCCTCAGACGGGTCCCGCAGACGGGTCCCGGGACGAGCGGTCCCCGGCCGGTCCGCGGACGGATCCTCCAGGCCGGTCCCGGTGGGACGGACCCCTCAGACGGGTCCCGCAGACGGGTCCCGGGACGAGCGGCCCCCGGCCGGTCCGCGGACGGATCCTCCAGGCCGGTCTCGGTGGGACGGGCCCCGGGACGAGCGGCCCCCGGCCGGTCCGCGGACGGATCCTCCAGGCCGGTCCCGGTGGGACGGGTCCCGGGACGAGCGGGCCCCGGCCGGTCCGCGGACGGACCGTCCAGGCCGGTGCCGGTGGGACGGCCCCCGGGTCGGGCGGACCCGCCGGGCCGGTCCCCGGACGGGCCCCTGACGGATCCCCCCGGAGGGGATCGGCACCCCGGCCCGGATCAGGCGGCGCCGCCGACCGTGACGAAGTCGATCAGTTCCTCGACGCGGCCCAGCAGGGTCGGTTCCAGGTCCTTGTAGGACGTGACCCGGGACAGGATGTGCTGCCACGCCGCGCCGGTGTTCTCCGGCCAGCCCAGTGCCCGGCAGACGCCCGTCTTCCAGTCCTGGCCGCGCGGGACCGCCGGCCACGCCGGGATGCCCAGGGCGGACGGTTTCACCGCCTGCCAGACGTCGATGTACGGGTGGCCCACGATCAGGACGTCCGGTGAGGTGACCTGGGCCGCGATACGGGATTCCTTCGAGCCCGGGACCAGGTGGTCGACCAGGACGCCCAGGCGGGCGTCCGGGCCCGGGGCGAAGTCGGCGACGACGGCCCGGAGGTCGTCGATGCCCTCCAGGTACTCCACCACCACGCCCTCGATGCGCAGGTCGTCGCCCCAGACCTTCTCGACCAGCTCCGCGTCGTGGCGGCCCTCCACGTAGATGCGACCCGCCCGCGCCACCCGGGCCCGCGCCCCCGGGACGGCGATCGAGCCCGAGGCCGTACGGGAGGGCGCGGCGGGGGCGCGCGACGGGCGGGTCAGGGTCACCACCGCGCCGTCCAGCAGGAAGCCCCGGGGCTCCAGCGGGAAGACGCGCCGCTTGCCGAAGCGGTCCTCCAGGGTCACCGTGCCCGCCTCGCAGGACACCACCGCGCCGCAGAAGTCCGTACCGGCCACCTCGACCACCAGGTCCGGTTCCGCCGCGACTTCCGGCACGGGCTTCGGACGCTTCCACTGGGGGGTCAGGTCGGGGGAGTACTCGCGCATCCGGCCGAGGGTAGGAGAGGCACGGCCGTCATGGCTACGACACGCCGAAACGGGCCGCCAGTGTGGCGCGTTGCGCACGGACGAAGTCCGCGTCGACCACGGCCCCGTGGCCCGGCACGTACAGCGCGTCCTCCCCGCCCAGTGCCAGCAGCCGGTCCAGGGCGGCGGGCCACTGCCGCGGCATCGCGTCCGGGCCCGCCAACGGCTCGCCCGACTCCTCCACCAGGTCCCCGCAGAACACCGTCTCGCGCTCGCCCGGCACGAAGACCGCCAGATCGTGCAGGGTGTGCCCGGGGCCCACGTTGGCCAGCAGCACCTGCACCCCGCCCAGTTCCAGCGTCCACTCGCCCGACACGAGGTGCTTCGGCACCACCAGCAGCTCCGCCGCCTCCGCCGCCTCGTCCTGCGCCAGGCCCTGGCGCACCGCGTCGTCGCGCAGCTCCTCGCGGCCCGTGGCGAGCTCCGCGTCCAGTCCGACCGCCCCGTACACCTCGGCGCCGGAGAAGGCCGCCCCGCCCAGGACGTGATCGAAATGGCCGTGCGTGTATGCGATATGGGTCACTTGCCGGCCCGTGATCCGCTCCGCCTCCTCGCGCAACAGCGTGCCCTCCCGCAGGCATGAACCGGGGTCGATCAGGAGCACGGAATCGTCGCCCACCACCAGTCCCACCGTGCAGTCCCACACCGGGAGCCGTCTGCGGCCGACCCGTCCGGTCAGCCGTTCCCAGCCCGCCTCTTCCCAAAGCATGTCCATGCCGTGACGCTACCGTGGCGGGCCTCCCTTGCCAGGGTCTTAGTACCCGGCCGTACACTGAGCGGGGGATCTCTGGCACTCGAACATCCAGAGTGCCAACGACAGGGCAACGGACCACAGCCGGAGGTGTGCGCGATGCTCAGCGAACGCAGACTCGAAGTGCTGCGCGCCATCGTCCAGGACTACGTCGGGACGGAGGAGCCGGTCGGCTCCAAGGCGCTCACCGAGCGGCACCGACTCGGGGTCTCGCCTGCCACCGTGCGCAACGACATGGCCGTGCTGGAGGAAGAGGGCTACATCGCCCAGCCCCACACCAGCGCCGGCCGGATCCCCACCGACAAGGGCTACCGCCTCTTCGTCGACAGGCTGGCGGGGGTCAAACCGCTGTCGACCCCCGAGCGGCGGGCCATCCAGAACTTCCTCGACGGCGCCGTCGACCTCGACGACGTGGTCGGCCGCACGGTGCGGCTGCTCGCGCAGCTCACCCGGCAGGTCGCCGTCGTCCAGTACCCGAGCCTGACCCGGTCGACCGTCCGGCACGTGGAGCTGCTCTCGCTCGCTCCCGCGCGCCTGATGCTCGTACTGATCACGGACACCGGGCGCGTCGAACAGCGGCTGATCGACTGCCAGACCCCTTTCGGCGAGACCTCCCTCTCCGATCTGCGGGCCCGGCTCAACAGCCGTGTCGTGGGCCGTCGGTTCACCGACGTGCCCCCGCTCGTCCAGGACCTCCCCGAGTCCTTCGAGGCCGACGACCGCGCCACGGTGTCCACCGTGCTCGCGACGCTCCTCGAAACCCTGGTCGAGGAAGCCGAGGAACGGCTGATGATCGGCGGCACCGCCAATCTCACCCGCTTCGGACACGATTTTCCCCTGACGATCAGGCCGGTGCTCGAAGCGCTGGAGGAGCAGGTCGTGCTCCTCAAGCTGCTCGGCGAGGCCAACGAGTCGGGAATGGCCGTAAGGATCGGGCATGAGAATGCCTACGAGGGACTGAACTCCACGTCCGTCGTCTCGGTCGGTTACGGTTCGGGCGGCGAAACGGTCGCCAAGCTCGGCGTGGTCGGACCGACCCGCATGGATTACCCCGGAACGATGGGAGCGGTACGCGCAGTGGCACGTTACGTCGGACAGATCCTGGCGGAGTCGTAAGTGGCCACGGACTACTACGCCGTGCTCGGCGTGCGCCGCGACGCATCCCAGGATGAGATCAAGAAGGCATTCCGGCGGCTCGCGCGCGAGCTGCACCCGGATGTGAACCCCGATCCCAAGACGCAAGAGCGTTTCAAGGAGATCAACGCAGCCTACGAGGTGCTGTCGGACCCGCAGAAGAAGCAGGTCTACGACCTCGGCGGCGACCCGCTGTCCTCCTCGGGCGGCGGCGGCGCGGGCGGTTTCGGGGCGGGCGGCTTCGGCAACTTCTCCGACATCATGGACGCCTTCTTCGGCCAGTCCTCGCAGCGCGGCCCGCGCTCGCGGACCCGCCGCGGCCAGGACGCCATGATCCGCCTGGACCTGGAGCTGGACGAGGCGGCCTTCGGGACGACCAAGGACATCCAGGTCGACACGGCCGTCGTCTGCACCACCTGCTCCGGCGAGGGCGCCGCTCCCGGCACCTCGGCGCAGACGTGTGACATGTGCCGCGGCCGCGGTGAGGTCTCGCAGGTCACGCGGTCCTTCCTGGGCCAGGTCATGACCTCGCGCCCCTGCCCGCAGTGCCAGGGCTTCGGCACCGTCGTCCCGACCCCGTGCCACGAGTGCGCGGGCGACGGCCGGGTCCGCTCCCGCCGCAGCCTCACGGTCAAGATCCCGGCCGGCGTCGAGAACGGCACCCGGATCCAGCTCGCGGGCGAGGGCGAGGTCGGCCCCGGCGGCGGCCCCGCCGGCGACCTGTACGTGGAGATCCACGAGCTGTCGCACCCGACGTTCCAGCGGCGCGGGGACGACCTGCACTGCACGGTGACCATCCCGATGACGGCGGCGGCCCTGGGCACCAAGTGCCCGCTGGAGACCCTCGACGGCATGGAGGAGATCGACATCCGGCCCGGGACCCAGTCCGGCCAGGCGATCCCGCTGCACGGGCGCGGCGTCACGCACCTGCGCGGCGGCGGCCGCGGCGACCTGATCGTCCACGTCGAGGTCACCACCCCGGGCAAGCTGGACGCCCAGCAGGAGGAGCTGCTGCGCCAGCTGGCGAAGCTGCGCGGCGAGGAGCGGCCGACGGGTCAGTTCGCGCCGGGCCAGCAGGGTCTGTTCAGCCGCCTGAAGGACGCCTTCAACGGCCGCTGACCGGCCCGCCGTCACGTGCGGGAGCCCGGCCCGGGGAACATCCCCGGGCCGGGCTCCGTGCGTTGCGGGCGGAGGCCGGAAGGGTCGTCGCGGGCCGGGTCCCGCACCGGATCCGGCCACCCCGGGAAGCGGACTATGCCAGGCGAATGCGGTGATTCGGCTGACCGTGCGGGACATGGCACGATGCAGTCCATGTCCTCGGCACCGAGCGGTCTCTCCCCTCACCCGATCGTGCAGGCGCCAATGGCCGGAGGCGGCTCCTGCCCCGCGCTCGTCGGGGCCGTGTGCGAAGCGGGCGGACTGGGCTACCTGGCCGGCGGCTACAAGACCGCCGACGGCATGTACCAGGAGATCAAACAGGTGCGGGCCCTCACCCGGCGCCCCTTCGGCGTCAACCTCTTCATGCCGCAGACGGGTTACGTGGACCCGGCCGCCGTCGAGGCCTACCGCGGGCAGCTCGCCGGGGAGGCCAGCTGGTACGCGATCTCCCTCGCCGAGGAGGACATCATCGGCACCTGCGACGACGGCTACGACGCCAAGCTCGCCATCCTCCTGGAGGACCCGGTCCCGGTCGTCTCCTTCACCTTCGGCTGCCCCACGCCCGGGGCCCTCGCCGCCCTGCGCAAGGCGGGTACGTACACCGTCGTCACCGTGACCTCCGCCGAGGAGGCCCGCAGCGTGCAGGACGCGGGCGCCGACGCGGTCTGCGTACAGGGCGTCGAGGCCGGCGGCCACCAGAGCACGCACCGGGACGACCCCCAGGCCGACGGCACGGCGGCCCTGGGGCTGCTCGCGCTGGTCGCCCAGGTACGGGAGGCGGTCGCGCTGCCCATCACCGCGGCCGGCGGCCTGATGCGGGGCTCCCAGATCGCGGCCCTGCTGGCGGCGGGCGCGGTCGCGGCCCAGCTCGGCACGGCCTTCCTGGTGTGCCCCGAGTCGGGGGCGGACCCGCTGCACAAGCGGGCGCTGACCGACCCCCTCTTCGTACGGACCGAGCTGACCCGGGCCTTCTCCGGGCGGCCGGGGCGCGGCCTGGTGAACCGCTTCATGCGGGAGCACGGGCCCTACGCCCCCGCCGCGTACCCGCAGGTGCACCACCTGACCGCGGGGCTGCGCAAGGCGGCCGCCGCGGCCGGGGACCCGCAGGGCATGGCCCTGTGGGCGGGCCAGGGGCACCGGCTGGCGCGGGCGCTGCCGGCGGGGCAGCTGGTGGAGGTGCTGGCGGCCGAACTGGCCGAGGCGCAGAGAGTGTTGAAGGACATGCAGATGAGGAGTGCGTCATGACCGCCCCCGTGTTCGTGGTCGAAGAGGTCCCCGCGGGGCCGGAGTTCGTCCTGGACGGCCCGGAGGGCCGGCACGCGGTCTCCGTGAAGCGGCTGAACCCGGGCGAGGCGGTGGTCCTCGCGGACGGCCGCGGGCGCTGGGCCGAGGCCGTGGTGAAGGCGGCGGAGGGCAAGGACCGGCTCGTCGTCTCGGTGTCCGGGGTCTTCGAGGAGGCCGAACCGGCCGTCCGGATCACCGTCGTCCAGGCCCTGCCCAAGGGCGACCGGGGCGAGGTGGCGGTGGAGACCATGACCGAGACGGGCGTGGACGCGATCGTGCCGTGGCAGGCCTCGCGGTGCATCACGCAGTGGCGCGGCGACCGGGGGGCGAAGTCCCTCGCGAAGTGGCGGGCCACGGCCCGCGAGGCGGGCAAGCAGTCCCGCCGGGTCCGCTTCCCGGAGGTGGCCGAGGCCATGTCCACCAAGCAGGTGGCGGAGCTGCTGGCTGGTGTCGACCTGGCGATGGTCCTGCACGAGGACCGCGACACCCCCTCCGGGGCGCTGGCCACGGTCGAGCTGCCGGAGGCCGGTTCCGTCGTGCTGGTGGTCGGCCCCGAGGGCGGGGTCTCCCCGGAGGAGCTCGCCGTCTTCGCCGGGGCGGGCGCGCGGCCGTACCGGCTGGGCCGCTCGGTCCTGAGGACCTCCACGGCGGGCACGGCGGCGACGGCGGTACTGCTGGCGCGCACGGGCCGCTGGGGCTGACGCCGGCGGGGTCGTCGTGTCGGCGGGGTGGTCGGACCGCGTGGTGGCGCCCGGCCGCGGAGATGCCTTCAGGGGGCCGTTCCGGCCCGGGGGTCGGGGTCGCGGCGGATACGATGCGCGGACTGATCAACACCACGGAGGCTCAGCAATGGCCGGGGAACCGCAGGCCGACTGCCTGTTCTGCAAGATCGTCACGGGGTCGATCCCCGCGACGGTGGTCCGGGAGACCGAGACGACCGTCGCCTTCCGGGACATCAACCCGCAGGCGCCCACGCACGTGCTCGTCATCCCCAAGACGCACTACCCCGACGCGGCCTCCCTCGCGGCGGCCGAGCCGACCGTCGTCGCCGACATACTGCAGGAGGCCGGGCGGATCGCCGCCGACGAGGGGATCGACGACCACGGCTACCGGGTCGTGTTCAACACCGGCGCCGGCGCCGGCCAGACCGTCTTCCACGCCCACCTGCACGTCCTCGGGGGCCGCGGCCTCCAGTGGCCGCCCGGCTGACCGGCCCGGGATCGAACGTGTCCGTAAGAGAGTTCGTGGTGCTGGGCACCGCAAGTCAGGTGCCCACCCGCCACCGCAACCACAACGGCTACCTGCTGCGCTGGGACGGCGAGGGAATCCTCTTCGACCCGGGCGAGGGCACGCAGCGGCAGATGCTGCGTGCCGGGGTCGCCGCGCACGACATCAACCGGATCTGCGTCACCCACTTCCACGGTGACCACAGCCTCGGACTCGCCGGGGTGATCCAGCGGATCAACCTCGACCGGGTGCCGCACCCGGTCACCGCGCACTACCCGGCCTCCGGGCAGAGGTTCTTCGACCGGCTGCGGTACGCGACGGCGTACCGGGAGACCGTGATGCTGGAGGAGTCCCCGGTCGTGGGGGACGGGATGCAGCCGGTGGCGAAGGGGCCGTCCTACGTCCTGGAGGCACACAGGCTCTCGCACCCGGTGGAGTCCTTCGGCTACCGGCTCACCGAGCCCGACGGCCGGCGCATGGTCCCCGAGCTGCTCGCGCGGCACGGGATCAAGGGGCCGGACGTGGGCCGGATCCAGCGCGAGGGGCGGCTCGGGGAGGTGTCGCTGGACGACGTCAGCGAGCACCGGGCCGGGCAGCGGTTCGCCTTCGTGATGGACACCCGGCTGTGCGAGGGGGTGGAGGCGCTCGCGGAGGGCTGCGACATGCTGGTGATCGAGTCGACCTTCCTCGAAGCGGAATCCGCGCTGGCCACCGAGCACGGCCACCTCACGGCCGGTCAGGCGGCGGAAGTGGCGCGGGCGGCGGGCGTACGCCACCTCGTGCTGACCCACTTCTCGCAGCGGTACACGGACCCGGACGCCTTCGCGCACGAGGCGCGGGCGGCGGGGTTCGACGGTGACCTGACGGTGGCCGCGGACCTGGTGCGGGTGCCGCTCCCCAAGCGGGGCTGAGTCCCCGGCGGGGAGCCCCCGGCGGGGGCTGATTCCCCGCCGGGGCGCGGCCGGGGAGGGCGCGGGCCGGGCCCGCCGACGACCGGGGCGGGAGACGGACGGGGGCGGCCGGCGCGGAGAGCGGCGGACGCCGTCCAGGGGCTTCGGGTGGTGATCTGCGCCACACTGTGTTTTGGTGCCGGTCGAGGCGGGCAGGACTGGCAGCTTTCCGCTGTAGAGACGACCCTTCCAGACCAACGGGGAGCACACCGTGACCAGTCGGGACAACTTCGACAGCGCCGCAGCCGCCGTGGACCCGCTCGGTCCGGTGCGCGACCCGGACGAGCCGGGCTGCGACGTCTTCCTCACCGGCACGGTCTTCCTCGACATCATCTTCACCGGCCTCGACTCCGCGCCCGTGCGCGGTACGGAGTCCTGGGCGCGCGGCATGGGATCCAGCCCCGGCGGCGTCGCCAACATGGCCACCGCCCTGGCCCGGCTCGGCCTGCGCACCTCCCTGGCCGCGGCCTTCGGGGACGACCACTACGGCGAGTACTGCTGGGACGCGCTCGAACAGGGCGAGGGCATCGACCTCTCCATGTCGCGCACGGTGCCCGGCTGGCACAGCCCCGTCACGGTCTCCATGGCGTACGAGGGCGAGCGCACGATGGTCTCCCACGGCCACGAGGCACCGCCCCCGGCGGGCCCCGGGCCGTTCCCGCAGTGCCCGCCCAGAGCCCGGGCGGCCGTGGCCTCGCTGGGCCCCGGCCGGGGCGAGGGGTGGATCGGGGAGGCGGCCCGGCGCGGCTCGCGGGTCTTCGCGGACACCGGGTGGGACGAGAGCGGGCGCTGGGACCTCGGGGCCCTGGCCGACCTGGAGCACTGCGAGGCGTTCCTGCCGAACGCGGGCGAGGCCATGCGGTACACCCGGACCGACTGCCCGCGCGCGGCGGCCCGGGCGCTGGCCGAGAAGGTGCCGATCGCGGTGGTGACCATGGGCGCCGAGGGCTCGTACGCGGTGGACGGGCGCACCGGGGAGACGGCCGAGGTCCGGGGCATCGCGGTGGAGGAGCTGGACCCGACGGGCGCGGGCGACGTGTACGTGGCGGGCTTCCTCACCGGCACCCTGGCGGGCTGGCCGCTGGCGGACCGGCTCGCCTTCGCCGGGCTGACTGCCGCGCTGTCGGTGCAGGAGTTCGGCGGCTCCCTGTCGGCCCCCGGTTGGCCGGAGGTGGCCCACTGGTGGCGGACCGCCCCCGAGGAGCTGCGCGGCCGGTACGCCTTCCTCGACGAGCTCGTCCCCCGGCCCGCGGCCCCGGCCGCGCGCCGCAGGGCGGTGCCGACCATCGGCTTCCGCCACTCCGCGTAGCCGTGCGGTCGTGCCCGCCCGCAGCCGGCCGGGGCGAAAACCTCTCGGGGAAGACCGCGAGGCGTCGTACGCTTGGTATTCCGGAGGTCGTCGAACGGCGCGGCCCCTCAGCGGGAGGTATGTGCAGGCCACAGTGCCGGCCCATGACTCAGACATCGACAGCCCACATCCCGGCGCCGGGGCAGGCGCGAGCCCACTTCACCGTTCCGGCCAGCCACCCGATGGTGACCGTGCTCGGCTCGGGTGACGCCCTGTTGCGCGTGATCGAGAAGGCCTTCCCGAAGGCCGACATCCATGTTCGGGGCAATCAGGTCAGCGCGATCGGTGCGGCGGCGGAAGTCGCGCTGATCCAGCGCCTGTTCGACGAGATGATGCTGGTGCTCCGCACCGGGCAGCCGATGACGGAGGACGCAGTGGAACGCTCGATCGCCATGCTCAAGTCGAGCGAGAACGGCAACGGCCCGGACGAGACGCCCGCCGAGGTGCTCACCCAGAACATCCTCTCCAGCCGCGGCCGCACCATCCGCCCCAAGACGCTCAACCAGAAGCGGTACGTCGACGCGATCGACAAGAACACGATCGTCTTCGGCATCGGCCCCGCCGGTACCGGCAAGACCTACCTCGCCATGGCCAAGGCGGTCCAGGCCCTGCAGTCCAAGCAGGTCAGCCGCATCATCCTGACCCGGCCGGCCGTCGAGGCGGGGGAGCGGCTCGGCTTCCTGCCGGGCACCCTCTTCGACAAGATCGACCCGTACCTGCGGCCGCTCTACGACGCGCTGCACGACATGATGGACCCCGACTCGATCCCGCGGCTGATGGCGGCGGGCACGATCGAGGTCGCGCCGCTGGCCTACATGCGCGGTCGTACGCTCAACGACGCGTTCGTCGTCCTCGACGAGGCGCAGAACACGACCACCGAGCAGATGAAGATGTTCCTGACCCGTCTCGGCTTCGACTCGAAGATCGTGATCACGGGTGACATCACCCAGATCGACCTCCCGGGCGGTGCCAGGAGCGGTCTGCGCCAGGTCCAGGAGATCCTCGACGGGGTGCCGGACATCCACTTCTCCCGGCTGACGTCCGAGGATGTCGTCCGGCACAAGCTGGTCGGCCGTATCGTCGACGCGTACGAGAAGTACGACGACGGCCAGCAGGCCGCCAACGGCCACCAGCGGAAGTAGAACCCAGCGCACCATGTCGATCGACGTCAACAACGAGTCCGGAACCGAGGTCGACGAGCAGGCGATCCTCGACATCGCCCGCTACGCGCTCACCCGGATGCGGATCCACCCGCTGTCCGAGCTCTCCGTCATCGTCATCGACGAGGACGCGATGGAGGAGCTCCACATCCAGTGGATGGACCTGCCCGGACCCACCGACGTCATGTCCTTCCCGATGGACGAGCTGCGTCCGCCGGCGAAGGACGACGAGGAGCCCCCGCAGGGGCTCCTCGGTGACATCGTGCTCTGCCCCGAGGTCGCCAAGAAGCAGGGCCAGGAAGCCCCGACGCAGCACTCCATGGACGAGGAGCTCCAGCTCCTGACCGTCCACGGGGTGCTGCACCTGCTCGGCTACGACCACGAGGAGCCGGATGAGAAGGCCGAGATGTTCGGCCTCCAGGCGGCGATCGTCGACGGCTGGCGCTCCGAGCGCGGCATCACCGGTCCGTCCCCGGCCCCGACCGTCTCGTGAACGCCCCCCAGCTGATCACCGGAGCGGTGCTGCTGGTCGTGGTCGCCTGGTTCGCGGCGTGCGCGGAATCCGGGATCGCCCGGATCTCAAGCTTCCGCGCGGAGCAGGCCGTACGGGAGGGGCGGCGCGGCAGCGCGAAGCTCGCCCAGGTCGCCGCGGACCCCACCCGCTACCTGAACGTGGCGCTGCTGGTTCGCGTCACCTGCGAGATGGCGGCCGGGGTGCTCGTCACCTACGTCTGCCTCGACGGCTTCGGCGAGACGTGGACGGCGCTGCTCGTGGCCATCGCCGTGATGGTGCTGGTCTCCTTCGTCGCCGTGGGCGTCTCCCCGCGTACGATCGGCCGCCAGCACCCCCTGAACACCGCGACGGCCGCCGCGTACGTCCTCGTACCGCTCGCCCGGGTCATGGGACCGATCCCGCAGCTGCTGATCCTCATCGGCAACGCGCTCACGCCCGGGAAGGGCTTCCGCAAGGGGCCGTTCGCCTCCGAGGCCGAGCTGCGCGCGATGGTGGACCTGGCGGAGAGGGAATCGCTGATCGAGGACGACGAACGGCGCATGGTGCACCAGGTCTTCGAGCTCGGCGACACACTCGTGCGCGAGGTGATGGTGCCGCGCACCGACCTGATCTGCATCGAGCGCTACAAGACGGTCCGTCAGGCCACCACGCTCGCCCTGCGGTCCGGTTTCTCGCGCATCCCGGTGACCGGGGAGAACGAGGACGACATCGTCGGGATCGTCTACCTGAAGGACCTGGTCCGCAAGACCCACATCAGCCGGGACGCCGAGGCCGACCTGGTCTCGACGGCGATGCGGCCCGCCGTCTTCGTGCCCGACACCAAGAACGCGGGCGACCTGCTGCGGGAGATGCAGCAGGTGCGCAACCACGTGGCGGTGGTCATCGACGAATACGGCGGCACGGCCGGCATCGTCACCATCGAGGACATCCTGGAAGAGATCGTCGGCGAGATCACCGACGAGTACGACCGGGAGCTGCCGCCCGTCGAAGAGCTCGGCGAGAACCGCTACCGGGTCACGGCCCGACTCGACATCACCGACCTGGGCGAGCTGTTCAAGGTCGAGGCCTTCGACGACGAGGACGTGGAGACGGTCGGCGGGCTGCTGGCCAAGGCGCTCGGCCGGGTGCCGATCGCGGGGGCCACGGCCACGGTGGAACTGCCCGACGGGCGTCCGCTGCGACTGACGGCGGAATCCCCGGCGGGACGCCGGAACAAGATCGTGACGGTGCTCGTCGAGCCGGTGGTCCCGGCGGCGGGCGAGGGCGAGGAGGGCGAATGACCCCGGAGCAGCTGCGCGCGTTCTGTCTGAGCTTCAACGCGGCGGTGGAGGAGTTCCCCTTCACGCCGGAGACCTCCGTGTTCAAGGTGCTGGGGAAGATGTTCGCGCTGTCGGCGCTGGACGCCGAGCCGCTGAAGGTCAACCTCAAGTGCGAGCCGGAGCTGGCGGTGCGGCTGCGGGAGGAGCACGAGGCGATCGCGCCGGGCTACCACATGAACAAGCGGCACTGGAACACGGTCACGGTGGGCGGGCTGCCGGACGAGACGGTCCGGGAGCTGGTGGAGGACAGTTACGACCTGGTGGTCGCGGGTCTTCCGAAGGCGGAGCGGCTGCGGCTCGACCGGCCGTGACGTGCCTTCGCGGGTGGAGCCGGGCAGGGTCGTTGCACGGCCCGGCCGGGGTGCTCCATATGCTTTCGCCATGACCGACAGCACCGGGATCGACCCCGAGGACACCAAGATCATCACGCTCGCGCGCAGTGCCCGGGCCCGCAACGGAGTGCCCGAGGGGGCGGCCGTGCGCGACGAGACCGGCCGCACCTACGTCGCCGGGACGGTGGAACTCGACTCCCTCAAGCTGAGCGCGCTGCAGACCGCGGTCGCCATGGCCGTGGCGAGCGGGGCCCAGTCCCTGGAGGCCGCGGCCGTGGTCACCACCGCCGAGGCCCCGGCCGAGGCCGACCGGGCCGCCGTGCGCGACCTCGGCGGGCCGGACACGCCGGTGCTGCTCGCCGCCCCCGACGGCACCCTGAAGTCGACGACCCCCGCCGGAGCGTAGCCCTCGGGCGGGCGCCGCACCCCGGCCGTGTGCCACCCCCGTGCCGGCCGGGGTGTGTCCGCGGCCCTGTGCTCCGCGCCGGCGGGGTCGGGTGTGCGGCGGGGCGCCCCCGCAGGGCGTCGAACGCGACCACGTCGTACATGTCCGCTGCCTCGTCACGTTCGACGCCCGAGGAGGTGCCCCGGCGCGCGCCCGGCCCCGACGGCCCTTAGGCGTGGCCTCGGGGCGGGGTGCCGCTGCGCGGAGCCGTCCCCTACCCGCCCTTCCACCGTTCCCCGGGGCTCCGCCCCGGACCCCGCGCCTCAAACGCCGGCGAGGCTGGAAGATCCGGGCTCCGCCCCGGACCCCGCGCCTCAAACGCCGGCGAGGCTGGAAGATCCGGGCTCCGCCCCCGGACCCCGCGCCTCAAACGCCGGCGAGGCTGGAAGATCCGGGCTCCGCCCCGGACCCCGCGCCTCAAACGCCGGCGAGGCTGGGTTTGTCCGCCGGCGAGGCTGGAGTCGCCCGGTCGGAGGCGGAGGGTGCGGGTGGGTTCGTACCGGTGCGGCTCCCGTGTGTCCGCCCGCCCGCCGGAGGCTATCGGCGGCGGATCACCATCGACATCAGCGCCGCCACCGCGCACAGCGCGCCCGACGCGTACCAGACCAGGTCGTACGAGCCGAAGGCGTCACGGGCCAGGCCGCCCAGGAAGGCCACCAGGGCCGCGCCGACCTGGTGGGAGGCCAGGACCCAGCCGAAGACGATCGCGCTGTCCTCCCCGTACTGCTCCCGGCACAGGGCGATGGTCGGCGGGACCGTCGCCACCCAGTCCAGGCCGTAGAAGACGATGAAGAACACCAGCGGAGGCTGCACCGACGGCGCCAGCAGCATCGGAAGGAAGAGCAGCGAGATGCCGCGCAGGGCGTAGTACACGGCCAGCAGGCGCCGGGCGTCGAAGCGGTCCGTGAACCAGCCGGACGCGATCGTCCCGACCACGTCGAACACGCCGACCACGGCGAGCAGTCCCGCGGCGGCCGTCACCGGCATGCCGTGGTCGTGGGCCGCCGGTACGAAATGGATCCGGACGAGGCCGTTGGTGGAGGCCCCGCAGATCGCGAAGGTGCCCGCCAGCAGCCAGAAGGGCCCGGTCCGGGCCGCCTTGAACAGGACGGTCACGGCCCTGCGCGCCGCGCCCGGGACCGGCGCGGGCTTCGCCGTGTACGTGCCCCCGTACGGGGCGAGGCCCACGTCCGCAGGGTGGTCGCGCAGCAGCAGCCACACGAAGGGGACGACGGCCAGGGCCGCCAGCGACACGGTGATCGCGGCCGGGCGCCAGCCGTGGTGTTCGACCAGCCAGGACAGCAGCGGCAGGAAGACCAGCTGCCCGGAGGCGCCCGCGGCGGTCAGGATGCCGGTGACCAGCCCGCGCCGCGCGGTGAACCAGCGGTTGGTCACCGTCGCCGCGAAGGCGAGCGCCATCGAGCCGCTCCCCAGGCCCACCAGCACGCCCCACAGCAGCACCAGCTGCCAGGCGGCGGTCATCCACACGGTGGCCACGGAACCGCCGGCTATGACGGTCAGGGCCACCGCGACGACCTTCCGGATGCCGAAGCGGTCCATCAGCGCCGCCGCGAAGGGCGCGGTGAGCCCGTAGAGCGCGAGGTTCACGGAGACCGCGAAGCCGATCGTGCCGCGCGACCAGTCGAACTCCTCGTGCAGCGGCTCGATGAGCAGACCGGGCAGGGAGGCGAAGGCGGCGGCGCCGATGATCGTCACGAAGGCGACGGCCGCGGCGAACCAGGCGCGGTGGACGCGTCCGGCCCGGCGGGGCGCGACGGGGGCGTCGGTGGAGGTGGGTGCTGTCTGCGTCACGCAGACAGCTTCCGGGCCACGGCACCCCCTGCGACAGTGGCCCGACCGACATGCTTCGCTACGATCGGGCCATGAAGCCGCATCGTGTCGCCGTCCTCGCGCTCGCGGGCCTGCTCCCCTTCGAGCTCGGCATCCCGCACCGGATCTTCGGCTACTCCAGGGACCCCGAGGGGCGGCCCCACTACGAGACCCTCACCTGCGGACTGCGCCCCGGACCGGTGTCCACGAACGCCGATTTCGCGGTCCACGTCGAGCACGGTCCCGAGCTGCTCGCCACGGCCGACACCGTCGTGGTGCCGGCCTCGTACGAGCTGGGCCCGGTCCACGAGCGGGGCGTCCTGACCGACGAGCTGGCGGCGGCCCTCGCGCACATCCGGCCCGGCACCCGGCTGGTCTCCATCTGCACCGGCGGCTACGTGCTCGCGGCGGCCGGGTTCCTGGACGGCCACCGGGCCACCACCCACTGGGCGTACGCCGAGCACTTCCAGCGGCTCTTCCCGGCCGTACGGGTCGACGCGAACGTGCTCTACACCGACGACGGGGACGTCCTGACCTCCGCCGGCGTCGCCTCCGGCATCGACCTGTGCCTGCACATCGTGCGGCGCGACCACGGCGCGGCCGTCGCCAACGAAGTGGCCCGGCGCACCGTCGTACCGCCGCACCGGGAGGGCGGGCAGGCCCAGTTCATCGAGCGTCCGGTGCCACAGCCGCAGTTCGCCGGCACCGCGGCGGCCCGGGCGTGGGTGATGGACCGGCTGGACGAGCCGGTCAGCCTCGGCGACCTGGCCCGGCAGGAAGCGGTGTCCGTACGGACCTTCACCCGCCGGTTCCGGGAGGAGGTGGGCGTCAGTCCGGGCGAGTGGATCACCGCGCAGCGGGTGGAACGGGCCCGGCAGCTGCTCGAACAGACCGACCTGCCGATCGAGAGGGTGGCGCGGGAGGCGGGCTTCGGGACGGCCCAGTCGCTGCGCAAGCACGCGCAGGCGGCGCTCGGTGTGAGCCCGACCGCGTACCGGCGCACCTTCCGGGCCGGAGCCGGTCCCACGCCTGACGCTGACATCTCCTGATGGGCCATCAGTTCGTGCGGGAGCCGTGCATTGACTTCTCCCGCCGGCCGCTCGTGAATGGCCCCCTGCGGAGCGGAGGGGGCGGGCAGTGCGAACAGGGGCGCGCATCGGTAGGGACAAGAGGGGCCGAAGATGGTCGGCGGCCGTCGGCATGGCGGTGCTCGCCGCCACGGCCGGAGGCGCCCTGAGCCCACCGGCCGCCGCCGAGGGGGAGGCCCCGGTCGGCCAGGTGGAGTTCCCCACGCACTGCCTGCCGCCCCAGGAAGCCGGACTCCCGCCCGCCGACGGGCCGACCGAGGCCAGGATCACCGTCGACAACCCGACCCCGCAGGTCGGCGACACCGTCACCGTGACCTACCAGGTGGCCCGCACCCCCGCCGTGAACCCCGTCGGCGCCGAACTCCCCGCGGACGCCCTGACCCCGACCGGGCGAGTGCTGCTCTCCGGCGCCCAGAGCGGCGAGGTCACCGTGGTCGGCGCCCAACGCAACGACCCCGTCCCGGCCGGGGCGGCCCTGCCCGCCGTCACCATGACCGGCACCTTCACCGTCACCGCCCCGGGGCAGACCGCCCTCGCCCCGGGCGGCTACACCCTGCACACCGGTCACCCCGTGGGCCTCGACACCGTCTGCACCCCCGCCGCCGAGCCGTCCGCGGCGCCGGTCTCGGCCCGCCTCACCGCGAGCGACCTGCCCACGGCCAACCTGCGCAGCGTCTTCCTCGCCGCCCCCTCCGGGAAACCGGGCGCGAAGGTCAAGGTCACCGCGGCCGGCTTCGCCCCGGGCGCGGCCGTGACGATCGCCGGGCGGGCGGGCGCCGCGGAGACCGCCGACCGGGTCACCGCCACCGCCGACGAGCAGGGCGTGGCGGTGGCGGAACTGCCGGTCAAGGACAAGGCCACCACGGCCGTGGTCGCCTACGAGGGCCCGGCCTGGTCGGCGCGGCAGGGCTCGGGGCCGGCGGCCTACGCGGTCGTCGACGCGGCGCCGGCCCCCGCGGCGACCGCCACGCAGCGGGTCACCGCCACCGTCGAACCGGGTGCGCTGGCCATGACCCAGACCGGCGAGGACATCACCCTGGGCGCGGTCCCGTACGGCGACGGGGGCGCCGCGCCGGGCCGCATCGGCACGGTCACCGTCACGGACGCGCGGGGCGGGCCCGCCGGATGGTCCCTGATCGGCAAGGTCACCGACTTCACGGGTCCGGGCGGGGTCCGCATCCCGGGTGCGTCGCTGTCCTGGACGCCGGTGTGCGCGGCGGCGCCCGGCAGCGTGAGCGCGTGCGTGGCGGGCAGTGCGGGGGTGGTCGGGCCGGAAGGGGCGGTGCTGGCGTCCACGGGCGACGCCGCGCTGGTCGGCGGGACCTTCACCGTCGACGCGGCGGTCACGCTCCAGGTGCCGCGGTACACCCCGCCGGGCGCGTACACGGCGGTCCTGACGCTGACCCTGTCGTGACGGCCCGGGCATCGGCGCCAGGGCCCGGGCGGGCCCTGCTCATCGGTCTGGCCGTGGTGGTGGTGCTGCTGTTCGGCCCCGTCGGGGTGGCCGTGGCCGCGGACAACGGGCAGTGGTCCGTGCTGCCGGTCGCCAACGCCGTGGGGCAGCGACCGTACTTCTACCTCGCGGCCGCCCCCGGCGCGGCCGTCACCGACGCCGTCACCCTCACCAACCGCACCGACCGCCCCCGCACCTTCCGCCTCTACGCCGCCGACGCCTACAACACCGCCCGCGACGGCGGCTTCGCCCTGCGCGGGCCCGACGAGCCCCGCCGCGCCACCGCCGCGTGGGCGCGGCTCGATCGGGAGCGGGTGACCGTCCCGGCCCACGGCACGGTCGGCGTCGCCTTCACCGTCACCGTGCCCGAGCGGGCCGAGCCCGGCGACCACCCCGGCGCGATCGTCGCCCTGGAGGACCGGCCCGCCCCCGCCACCGCGCAGGGCATCGGCGTGCAGCAGGCCGTCGCCGCCCGGCTGTACCTGCGGGTGACCGGGCCGACCGCCCCCGCCCTCGCCGTCGAAGGGGTCCGGGCCGAGAAGAAGGGGGGCCGCGCGGAGATCTCGTACACGCTCCACAACATCGGCAACGTCACCCTCCGCCCCCGCGCCGAGCTCACCGCCACCGGGGCCCTGGGCCGGACCCTGCCCGGCGGGCGTGAGCTCGGCGGGCTCCCCGCGGAGCTGCTGCCGGGTCAGGAAGTGCGGCTCACCGCCCGCTGGGACGGCGCGCCCGCCGTGGAACGGGCCGAGGTGACCATCCGGGCCCGGGCGGAGGGGGCCGCGGCCCGGGGCGTCACGGATTTCGCCGCGTATCCGCCGCTCACGGCCATCGTGGCCCTCGTCACCGTGGCCTGGTCGGCGCTGGGAGCCGCATCGGGGAGAATGGCCCGTATGAGCGATCGTTCCCCCGAGTCCACCGGCCCGCACCGTGCGGGCTTCGCCTGCTTCGTCGGCCGCCCCAACGCGGGGAAGTCGACCCTGACCAACGCACTCGTGGGCACCAAGGTCGCGATCACCTCCAACCGGCCGCAGACCACCCGTCACACGGTCCGCGGCATCGTGCACCGCCCCGACGCCCAGCTGGTCCTCGTCGACACGCCCGGTCTGCACAAGCCGCGCACGCTGCTCGGCGAGCGGCTGAACGACGTCGTGCGGACCACCTGGGCCGAGGTCGACGTGATCGGCTTCTGCCTGCCGGCCGACCAGAAGCTCGGCCCCGGCGACAAGTTCATCGCGAAGGAACTCGCGGCGATCAAGAAGACCCCCAAGATCGCCATCGTGACCAAGACGGACCTGGTGGAGTCCAAGGCGCTGGCCGAACAGCTCCTCGCCATCCACCAGCTCGGCGCGGAGCTCGGCATCGAGTGGGCCGAGATCGTGCCGGTCTCGGCCGTCGGCGACACCCAGGTCCAGCTGCTGGCCGACCTGATCGCGCCGCTGCTGCCGGAGAGCCCGCCGCTGTACCCGGAGGGCGACCTCACCGACGAGCCCGAGATGGTGATGGTCGCGGAGCTGATCCGCGAGGCCGCGCTGGAGGGCGTGCGCGACGAACTGCCGCACTCCATCGCCGTGGTCGTCGAGGAGATGATCCCGCGGGAGAACCGCCCGGCGGACCGCCCGCTGCTGGACATCCACGCGAACGTCTACATCGAGCGCCCCAGCCAGAAGGGCATCATCATCGGCCCGAAGGGCTCCCGCCTGAAGGAGGTCGGGATGAAGTCGCGCAAGCACATCGAGGCGCTGCTCGGGACCCCGGTCTTCCTCGACCTCCACGTGAAGGTGGCCAAGGACTGGCAGCGGGACCCCAAGCAGCTCCGCAAGCTCGGCTTCTAGGAGTCCGACGTCTCCTCAGCGGAGGCGTCGGACCTTGAGCACGTTGTCGTAGCCGGGGCCCGGGCGGTCGGCCTCGGCGCCCACCCGGGCGTGCTCCGCGCACACCAGGACCTCCCAGTCGCCCTCCGCCAGCTCCAGGTCCGCCAGGACCTCCTGCGGGGTGGGGAAGTGCAGCTCCGGGTGCGGGTTCTCCGCCCCGTGCTCCCAGCCGCCGTGGCCGCCCACCAGCAGCACCCCGCCCGGGGCGACGGCCGCCGCGGCGGTGCGCAGGATCCGCTCGCGGGGCATGTCGCCCGGGCTGTGCAGGAAGCAGGCGGAGACCAGGTCGAACTCGCCGGAGGGGAAGGACTCCCCGAGGTCGTGGTGCTCGAAGGCGATCCGGTCGCCCACCCCCGCCTCGGCGGCGTGCTCGGCGGCCCGGCCGAGGGCGACCTTCGAGATGTCGACGCCGGTGACCCGCCACCCCCGCCGGGCCAGCCAGACGGCGTCCGCGCCCTCCCCGCAGCCGAGGTCCAGCGCCCGGCCGGGGGTCAGGTCCTCGGCCTCCCGGAGCAGGAGCGCGTTGGGATTGCCGCTCCAGATCCGGGTGCTTTCGCGGTAGCGGCCGTCCCAGAACTCCGCCTCTCCGGCGGGCTCCGCGGCGGGGGAGTGGGTGTGGCCGTGCTCGTGCCGGTGCTCGTGCTGGTACATGGGGCCTTCTTCCGGTTCGGGCCGGGTCGTCCGGTCTGTGTCCTCCGATGCTCCGCCCGGCACGCGAGGTCCGGCAAACCCTGTTGCCGATCCGGCAAAACCCTTCGCTTCGGCTACGCCTCCGGGGGCTCCGCGATCAGGGCCGTCGCCACCCGCCGGAAGCCGATGCGGCCGTAGATGCGGGCCACGTCCTCGTCGCCCGCCGAGAGGAAGACGGTGCGCGCCCCCCGCTCCAGGGCGCGGGCGACCAGGGCCGCGGTGACCGCGAGGGCCAGGCCCTGGCGGCGGGCCGACGGGAGGGTGCCGACGCCCACCACCTCGGCGACGTCGCCGACGGGGTTGTACTGGCCCGCGCACAGCACCACGCCGTCGCGGACGGCGGCCGCCAGGGCGGTGGTGCCCGCCGTGAGCTTCCCGGCCACCCGGGCCCGGCTCTCCTCCGCCCACGGCTCGGCGGTCTTCGCCGCCAGCTCCGCCGGACCGGCCTCGCCGACCGCGGTCCCGGGGGCCGCGAAGGCCAGGGCCGGGACCGTCACCGCCGCCTTCAGCAGCGGGTCGTCCGCGTCGAGCAGTCGTACGTCGGGATGCGCGGGGAGGGGGACCGTCCCGGCGTCCAGCACCATCAGCGGGTGTGCGTGGACGTGCAGTCCCGCCGCCTCCACCGGCCCCCGCAGCGAGGGGGTGGTTTCGGCCACCCACTCGAAGGATTTGGGGACCTTCAGCTCCCGCTGCCGGGCGAGCACCCGCTCCACGTCCGCCACGGTCGCCGCGCCGCCCCCGAGCGCCGGCCTCGCGTAGTACTGCCAGCCCGTGCCCTCCTGGACGAACAGGGTCAGCGGGCCGAAGTCCTCGGCCCGCGCACCGCCCACCCGGGGCACCGCGTCGTAGTACCGCTCCAGCGAGTCCAAGATCGTAGTCATCCCGGCATCCAACCAAAGCGGGGGCACGCGAGCACCCTCTTATCAGGCCTTTTCCTTCTGTCAGGCCCCTTCTGTCAGGCTCCTTCCTTCAGGCTCCTTCCTTCAGGACCCGCGAGATCAGCGTGCGCTGCGCGTCCGAGAGGTGCGGGTCGTGGCAGGACACCGTCCGTCCGTCCACCGTGATCTCGTACGAGAACCCGTCCCGCACCCCCGCCGGCGCACCTTCGCGCGTGTCCGGCCGCAGCGCCAGGTGGGCCAGGGCCCGCCAGTCGTCCTCGTCCGGCCGGCCCGAGGTGTCCACCTCGGCCCGTCGCTCGATGCCCGCGAAGCCGCCCGTCCGCACCACCAGAATCCGCATGGCAGCCGTCCTACCCCGCGAGCGGCACGCCCACCACCGACCACGCCTTCTGCAGCGCCAGGTGCTCGGCGCCGCCCTCCCCGTACCGGGCCGCGGCCGCGGCGGTGGACAGCCGGGCGAAGTCCGTGAACTTGGCGTTCGAGGCCAGCTGCCCGCCGGTCAGGGTGTCGTACCAGATCTGCCCGGCCCGCTCCCAGGCCTTGCCGCCCAGCTCGGTCGCCGCGACGTAGAAGGCGTGGTTGGGGATGCCGGAGTTGATGTGCACCCCGCCGTTGTCGCGGCTGGTGTTCACGTAGTCGTCCATGGTGGCCGGCTGCGGGTCCTTGCCGAGCTCGTCGTCGTCGTACGCCGTCCCGGGAGCCTTCATCGAGCGCAGTGCGACCCCGGTGACGTTGGGCCCCAGCAGCCCGGCGCCGATCAGCCAGTCGGCCTGGTCGGCGGTCTGGTCCAGGGAGTACTGCTTGATCAGGGAGCCGAAGACGTCCGACATCGACTCGTTCAGGGCGCCGGACTGCCCGGAGTACGTCAGGTTCGCCGTGTACTGGGTGACCCCGTGGGTCAGCTCGTGCCCGATGACGTCGATCGACACCGTGAAATCGAGGAAGAGGTCTCCGTCGCCGTCCCCGAAGACCATCTGCCGGCCGTCCCAGAAGGCGTTGTTGTAGTCCTCGCCGTAATGGACGCTGGCGTCGAGCGCGAGCCCGGAGTCGTCGATCGAGTGGCGCCCGAAGCCTTGGCGGAACAGTTCGTACGTGGCTCCGAGCCCGGCGTACGCACGGTTGACGGTGGCGTCCTTGACCGGCTCGCTCCCCTCGGCGCGCACCCGCCTGCCGGGCAGCCGGGTGCGGTGCTGGGCGTCGTAGACGGTCCGGGCGGGTCCTTCGGCGGGCGCGTCGACCAGGGAGGGGGCGATCCCCCGAAGAGCGTTGACCTGGCGCCGCTCGCGCAGGCCGCTGTCGTGTTCCAGGGTCCGCAGGGCGGCATCGGCCCGAGCGCTGTCCGGAGACTGGGCGGCCTTGCGGAGCAGGTGGGGCGGCACGACGGTGCAGAAGACGGGGTGAGGGAGGGCGTGGGAGGCATTCATGCCCGGAAATGTGGCAGCGCGTCACGGCGGTGTCACTACCCGCGACCATGATTCATTCGCATGTCCGAAAGTCGCGTCGCCGGATTGACGGATCAAACGGACCTCCTCGGGATGAAGGAGGCTTGGGTCACATTCGGTACAAATCGGACAGGGCGGTCTTGCATACTGAAACAGGTCCTCGCGTTACGGCGCGGCTCGGCTAGGCTCGGCCCATCATGCGTTTCGGGCTGCTTCTCCTTAGCTGCCGCGGCGAGGGTCTGTAGTCGTAGGCCGACCCCCTCCCCGCGGAGTTTGGTGTTGCGGTTTTTACGACCGCCGTCGGCCGTTCCAGCGAACTACACGCGGACACGCGAGGAGCCCAACGCCATGAGCCAGCAGCCTTTTGTCGGTCGCCCCACGCCCATCACCAACGCGACCCACACCCAGAAGTCCTCCGGGATGCCCATCCACAAGTACGGCCAGTACGAGCAGGTGGACATCCCCGACCGCACCTGGCCGGACGCCCGCGTCACCAGGGCTCCCCGCTGGCTCTCCACCGATCTGCGCGACGGCAACCAGTCGCTGATCGACCCGATGACCCCCAGCCGCAAGCGCGAGATGTTCGACCTGCTGGTGCGCATGGGCTACAAGGAGATCGAGGTCGGCTTCCCGTCCTCCGGCGAGACCGACTTCGCCTTCGTGCGCTCCATCATCGAAGAGGGCGCGATCCCGGACGACGTCACCATCTCCGTGCTGACCCAGGCCCGCGAGGACCTGATCGAGCGGACCGTCGAGTCGCTGATCGGCGCCAAGCGCGCCACCGTGCACCTGTACAACGCGACCGCCCCGACCTTCCGCCGGGTCGTCTTCCGCGGCTCCAAGGAGCAGATCAAGCAGATCGCCGTCGACGGCACCCGCCTGGTCATGGAGTACGCCGAGAAGCTGCTGGGCCCGGAGACCACCTTCGGCTACCAGTACAGCCCCGAGATCTTCACCGACACCGAGCTGGACTTCGCCCTGGAGGTCTGCGAGGCGGTCTGCGACGTATGGCAGCCGTCCGAGGGCCGCGAGATCATCCTGAACCTGCCCGCCACCGTGGAGCGCTCGACGCCCTCCACCCACGCGGACCGCTTCGAGTGGATGGCCCGCAACCTGACCCGCCGCGAGCACATCTGCATCTCCGTGCACCCGCACAACGACCGCGGCACCGCCGTCGCCGCCGCCGAGCTGGCCCTGATGGCCGGCGCCGACCGCATCGAGGGCTGCCTGTTCGGGCAGGGCGAGCGCACCGGCAACGTCGACCTGATCACGCTGGGCATGAACCTGTTCTCGCAGGGCATCGACCCGCAGATCGACTTCTCCCAGATCGACGAGATCCGCCGCACCAGCGAGTACTGCAACCAGATGGAGGTCCACCCGCGCCACCCCTACGCGGGCGACCTGGTCTACACCGCCTTCTCCGGCTCCCACCAGGACGCCATCAAGAAGGGCTTCGACGCCATGGAGGCCGACGCGGCCGCCCAGGGCAAGACCGTCGACGACATCGAGTGGGCCGTGCCCTACCTGCCCATCGACCCGAAGGACGTCGGCCGCTCCTACGAGGCCGTCATCCGGGTCAACTCGCAGTCCGGCAAGGGCGGCATCGCGTACGTCCTGAAGAACGACCACAAGCTGGACCTGCCGCGCCGCATGCAGATCGAGTTCTCCCGGATCATCCAGGCCAAGACCGACGCCGAGGGCGGCGAGGTCACGCCGAAGGCGATCTGGGAGATCTTCTCGGACGAGTACCTGCCCAACCCCGAGAACCCGTGGGGCCGCATCCAGCTGCGCTCCGGCTCGACCACCACCGACAAGGACGGCACCGACACGCTGACCATCGAGGCGGTCGTGGACGGGATCGAGACGGTCCTGAACGGCACCGGCAACGGTCCGATCTCGGCCTTCTTCGACGCGCTGGCCGACATCGGCGTAGACGCCCGCCTGCTGGACTACACCGAGCACACCATGAGCGAGGGCGCCTCCGCCGTGGCCGCCTCGTACATCGAGTGCGCGATCGACGGCCGGGTCCTGTGGGGCATCGGCATCGACGCCAACACCACCCGCGCCTCCCTGAAGGCGGTCATCTCCGCCGTCAACCGCGCGGGCCGCTGATCCACCCGCACGTGAACCCCGCTCCTCCCGCGCGGAGGGGCGGGGTTCCGCCGTTCCCGGGGCCGCGGACCCGGCGGGCCGGACGGCCGCCGTCTCAGCGGGCCAGGTAGCCGCCGTCCACCGGCAGCACCACGCCCGTCACGAAGGAGGCCGCGTCCGAGGCCAGGAAGGCGATGACCCGGGCCACCTCCTCCGGCTCGCCGAGCCGGCCCATCGGATGCGCCGCGGACATCTCCGCGAGGTACTCCGGACCGCCCGGCTCGTCGTCCAACGCCATCACCCGCTCCGTACGGATGGTGCCGGGGGCCACCGCGTTGACCCGGATCCCGCGGTCCGCCCACTCCACCGCGAGGTGCTTGGTCAGCCCCGACGCCACGAACTTCGCCGGCCCGTAGGCGGCCTGCCGGGCCTGTCCGGCCACCCCCGAGATCGAGGACACGCAGACCAGCGCCCCGCCGGGCCGCTCCTGCGAGGTCATCGCCTCGATGGCGTACTTGCACGTCAGGAACATGCCGCGGCCGTCGACCGCCATCACGTGGTCCCAGTCCTTGGGGCTGGTCTCCCGTACATCCGAAAGAGGGAGCACCCCGGCGTTCGCCACGGCGACGTCGAGCCGCCCGTAGGCCTCCACGGCGGCGGCGACCATCGCGCGGTTGGCCACCGGAT
This sequence comes from Streptomyces sp. NPDC096339, assembly GCF_044762985.1. Lineage (NCBI taxonomy): Bacteria > Bacillati > Actinomycetota > Actinomycetes > Kitasatosporales > Streptomycetaceae > Streptomyces > Streptomyces sp. NPDC096339. The sequence goes on from NZ_JBIWFI010000010.1 coordinate 134,433, forward strand.
CGGACACGTCGCCGCTCACCGTCGTGATGGCGAACCCCTCGTCGGCGAGCGACGCGCGCAGGCGCTCGACGCCGGGGCCGTTGATGTCGGCCGCGGTGACCCGCGCCCCGGACCGGGCCAGCAGCGTGGCGGTGGCCCGGCCGATCCCGCTCGCGGCGCCCGTCACCAGGCAGGACTTCTCGTTCATGGGGCAGACCCTAGGGCTCGGAGGCAGGGGCGCGGATCGGCCAAGTCCGCGCGGCGTCACATGTTGTCCTGTCACACGACTGACGCGGCCTCACCTATGTGGCTAACATCACGCCAACCCGGCGATGTTGCCGGAAGGTTACGGAGGTGCGACGTGCTGCCAGTTCGGGGTGGGGACGGCCGGAAGCTGACGGTCTGGGGCATCCGTACCACCTGGAGCACCGTGGGCGACGGGGAGTTCTTCTGCCCGTCCTGCGGTGGCGACCGCAACTACCGCAGGCGCGTCGGGCGCCGCCGGTTCACCGTCATCGGGGTTCCGCTGCTGCCGCGCGGGCAGGCCGGGCCGATCGTCGAGTGCCAGGGCTGCCGCGAGCGCTTCGACACCGAGGTCCTGGACCACCTGACCACCGCCCGCTTCACGGCCATGCTGCGCGACGCCGTGCACACCGTGAGCCTCGCCGTGCTCGCGGCGGGCGGTACGGCCTCGCGCGGGGCGCTGGAGGCCGCGGCGGGCTCCGTACGGGCCGCCGGCTTCCCCGAGTGCACCGAGGAGCAGTTGGAGGCCCTCGTGGCGGCGCTGACCGCGGACGAGGGCCGGCTCGGGCTGTACGACGTACCGGAATGCTGCGGGGCCGCCCTTTCGATCGAGCTCCACGAGGCCCTTGAACCGCTGGCGCCGCACCTGGCGGGCCCTGGCCGCGAGTCGATCCTGCTGCAGGGCGCTCGCATCGCGCTCGCGGACGGCCCGTACACCCCGGCCGAGCGCGAGGTGCTCTCCACGGTCGGCGCGGCGCTGCGCATCGACGTGGACGAGGTGGGACGGCTGTTGTCGGCGGTGCGCGCTCCGTAATCGTCCGCCTCTGCACGGTGACGCCCGAACCCTTTGGGTTCGGGCGTTTTCGTGTTCCCGGACGGTCATATCCGCTGAGCGGAGCAGATCCGTCCGAAACAGACGTGGTGGGAGGTAACGATCCGGCCTCGCAGGGGCTTTTTAGAGCCTCGTGAACGTCCTGTGAACGCCGGAATCACGTCATCCACACAGGATCAGTCCAATGGGTGGACACCTGGAACGAAGGGTTCGACTTCGCGGATCCGAACGGCAGTGAACTGCTTATCCGCAGCTCACGCGCCATGTGCTTCGCGGGTGCAGGCCCGGAGCGGGTGCCTCCAAGGGGCGTTCCGCATACCTCTCCGGAGGTGCCTGTAGCTATTGGAGATACCTACAGAACCGAAGTCACCAGGCGTCAACAATTTGTGTCAGTCGACGATATCTGTGAGGCCCCCCACAGGCGTTCAATTCCGGTCACACGACAAGACGGCGCCGTTAACAGGGCCCGACTTGGATGCGACGCATCAGCGTGAACGCACTGAAACCCTGGCGGATCAACGGGTTAGCGACCCACTCCGGCCAGGGATAACCAGATCTCCTCTCAATTACCTACCTCTTGAAGGGCAAGGCAGAGATGGCACGTGTCGCCGCCCGGCTTTCCACCAGTGGAGAGCAGAGCACGCACCCGGTCGACGAGGTGCTCCCCCTCCCCAAGCTCGCGCTGTACGGCTTCCAGCACGTACTCGCGTTCTACGCCGGCGCGGTGATCGTCCCGATCATCGTCGGCAGCGCGCTCAAGCTGAGCCCTGAACAGCTCGTCTACTTGATCAACGCAGACCTCTTCACCTGCGGTATCGCCTCCATCATCCAGGCCTTCGGCATCGGCCGGATCGGAGCGCGACTGCCCCTGATCCAGGGCGTGACCTTCACGGCCGTGTCCCCGATGATCGCCATCGGCCTCGGTGCCGGCGGCGGAACCGCGGCGCTCCTGGTCATCTACGGCGCCGTCATCACGGCGGGTATCGCGACCTTCGCGTTCGCCTGGCTGCCGGCAGGCGCCTTCAAGGCGGTCATGCGACTCTTCCCGCCGGTGGTCACCGGCACGGTCATCACGGTGCTCGGCATCGTGCTGATCCCGGTCGGCCTCAAGGACGCGGCCGGCGGCGTTCCGACGCTCGCCGACGGCGGTGTGCCGACGCAGCTGGCCTACGCCGGCGGCACCATGCTCTTCATCCTCGTCCTGATGAAGTTCGGCGGACCGTTCCTGCGCAGCATCAGCATCCTGCTCGGCCTGGTCGGCGGTACCCTCGCGGCCTTCGCGCTGGGCGACGCCAAGTTCGGCAACGTCGGCCAGTCCGACTGGATCGGCATCACCACGCCCTTCCACTTCGGCGCCCCGAAGTTCGAATGGTTCCCGATCTTCCTCATGCTGATCGTCATGCTGATCACCATGGTCGAGACCACCGGTGACACCTACGCCGTCGGCGACATCGTCGGCAAGGAGGTCGACAGTGAGGTCGTGGCCCGCGCCCTGCGTGCCGACGGCGCCGCGACCGCCCTCGGCGGTGTCCTGAACTCCTTCCCGTACGTCGCCTTCGCCGAGAACGTCGGCCTGGTGCGGATGACCAAGGTCAAGAGCCGCTTCGTGGTCGTCGCCGCGGGTGTGTTCATGATCATCCTGGGTCTGCTGCCCAAGGCCGCCGCGATCGTCGCCTCCGTCCCGCCGGGCGTCCTCGGCGGCGCGGCCACCGTGATGTTCGGCATGGTCGCCCTGGCCGGTATCCAGACCCTGGCCAAGGTGGACCTCAAGGAGGAGAAGAACGCGCTGATCGTGGGCGTCTCGCTGGCCCTCGCGCTCTTCCCCGCCACCGTCCCGCTCTACTTCGACAAGCACGTGAGCCCCGACGCGTCCTCGCTGCTCAACAGCGGTGTCACCCTCGGTGCCACGGCCGCCATCGTCCTCAACCTGATCTTCAACGGTCTGGCCAAGGACGACGCTCACGGCTCCGTCGCCGCAGAGCTGCCCGCCCAGCCGTCCGCGGCCCCGGCCGAAGCCGAGAAGGTCTCGGTCGGCGCCGAGAAGGCGGAGGGCGCCGACAAGGCGGCCGACGCGAAGAAGGCGGACGACGCGGAGACGCCCGCCTCCTGATCCTCCCAAGGGGTGCTGACCCCTCGTCCGGAGACGCTCATCCGGACGAGGGGTCAACGCTGTCCCGTACGGGACAATGAGCGCATGAGTCTGTTCCGCGACGACGGCATCGTGCTGCGCACCCAGAAGCTGGGTGAGGCGGACCGCATCATCACGCTCCTCACCCGGGGCCACGGACGGGTGCGGGCCGTCGCACGCGGCGTCCGGCGCACCAAGTCGAAATTCGGGGCCCGGCTGGAACCTTTCTCCCACGCCGACGTGCAGTTCTTCGCCCGGGGCAGCGAGCTGATCGGCCGCAGCCTGCCGCTCTGCACCCAGACCGAGATCATCGCCCCGTACGGCAACGGCATCGTCACCGACTACGCCCGCTACACCGCCGGCACCGCGATGCTGGAAACCGCCGAACGATTCACCGAGAACGAGGGCGAGCCCGCCGTACAGCAGTACCTGCTGCTCGTCGGCGCCCTGCGCACCCTCTCCCGCGGCGAACACGAACCCCACCTCATCCTCGACGCCTTCCTGCTGCGCTCCCTCGCCGTCAACGGCTACGCGCCCAGCTTCCAGGACTGCGCGAAGTGCGGGATCCACGGCCCCAACCGGCACTTCTCCGTCGCCGCCGGCGGGGTCATATGCGGAGACTGCCGCGTGCCCGGCAGCGTCGTACCCTCGTCGGAGGCCATCGCCTTGCTCAGCGCCCTGCTGACGGGCGACTGGGGGTATGCCGACGCGTGCGAGGCGCGTCACGTGCGGGAGGGCAGCGGGCTGGTCTCGGCCTACCTGCACTGGCATCTGGAGCGCGGGCTACGCTCCCTGCGATACGTCGAGAAATAGGAGCTGGGCACATGGCACGACGCGGGATTCTGGGACGCTCTCGCCGGGAGTACAAGGTTCCCGAGCCGCACCCGTCCGGCGCGGTCCCGCCGAAGATCCCCGGCGAGCTGGTACCCAACCACGTGGCCATCGTCATGGACGGCAACGGCCGCTGGGCCAAGGAGCGCGGCCTGCCGCGCACGGAGGGCCACAAGATCGGCGAGGGCGTCGTCCTCGACGTGCTCAAGGGCTGCCTGGAGATGGGCGTCAAGAACCTCTCCCTCTACGCCTTCTCGACGGAGAACTGGAAGCGCTCGCCCGACGAGGTGCGCTTCCTCATGAACTTCAACCGCGACGTCATCCGCCGCCGCCGCGACGAGATGAACGAGCTGGGCATCCGCATCCGCTGGGTCGGCCGCATGCCGAAGATGTGGAAGTCGGTCGTCCAGGAGCTCCAGGTCGCCCAGGAGCAGACCGTCGACAACGACGCGATGACCCTGTACTTCTGCGTCAACTACGGCGGCCGCGCGGAGATCGCGGACGCGGCGCAGGCCATCGCCCGCGACGTCGCCGCCGGGAAGCTGGACCCGTCGAAGGTGAACGAGAAGACCTTCGCGAAGTACATCTACTACCCGGACATGCCGGACGTGGACCTGTTCCTGCGCCCCAGCGGCGAACAGCGCACCTCCAACTACCTGATCTGGCAGAGCGCCTACGCCGAGATGGTCTACCAGGACGTGCTGTGGCCCGACTTCGACCGACGCGACCTGTGGCGGGCCTGCCTGGAGTACGCCCAGCGCGACCGCCGCTTCGGCGGCGCCGTCCCCAACCAGGCGGAGCCCGGTTCCACGGCCTGACCTGCCGCGATCCGTGTCCGGCGGCACAGTCCGCCGGACACGGTGATCCCGGTAGGGTCACCTGTCATGGACATGGAGTACGGCGCGGCGGGGCCCGCCGGGCAGACGGTCGAACTGACCTACCGGATCACGACGGCGGACCTCGCGGACGCGGTGCGCCTGCGCGACTCGAAGACGGCCTCGGGGCGCCGCAGGCGGTGGCTGTTCCCCTTGACCGGGGTGCTGTCGCTGCTCCTCGGCGCCTTGGCGATCGCGTGGGACGAGTCCGCGGTCAAGGTGACCGGCTTCCTCGTCGCCGGCGTGATGATGACGGTGTTCGCGCTGTTCGGCCCGCGCATCCAGGCGCGGGCCTTCCGGGGGCTGCTGGAGAAGGCGGGCGACTGCCACACCGTCGTCGACGGCTCGGGGGTCCTCGCGAAGACGGCCACCACCGAGTCGCGCATCTCCTGGGCCGCGCAGCCGAGGTACGCGGAGACGGACGGCGCGTTCGTCATGCTCAGCGACGACAAGGGGGCGGTGGCCATGACGGTCCTGCCCAAGCGCGGCGTCCGGCAGCCGGCCGACGTGGACCGGCTGCGGGCACTCCTGGATGCGAACCTGCGGCGGATCTAGCGCCCTGACCGGCCGCCCGTACGGTTCAGCCCGCGGCGGCGCAGTCCGCGCAGGTGCCGAAGATCTCCACCGTGTGGGCCACGTTCACGTAGCCGTGCTCGGCGGCCACGGACTCCGCCCACTTCTCCACCGCCGGGCCCTCCACCTCGACGGCCTTGCCGCACTTGCGGCAGACCAGATGGTGGTGGTGGTCCCCCGTGGAGCAGCGGCGGTAGACGGACTCGCCGTCGCTGGTGCGCAGGACGTCGACCTCGCCCGCGTCCGCGAGGGACTGGAGGGTGCGGTACACGGTGGTCAGGCCCACGGAATCGCCACGGTGCTTGAGCATGTCGTGGAGCTCCTGGGCGCTGCGGAACTCGTCCACCTCGTCCAGCGCCGCCGCGACGGCGGCCCGCTGCCGGGTGGATCGTCCTCGTACTGGCGCGTTCATCTCGCCAGGCGCAGTCGCCACCGGTTCCTCCTCGTATAGGCCTGCGGCCATTGTGCCAGGCGGCCGCCGGGCCTAGACCTTCACGTCGTCGCGGGTGCAGACCTCTTCGGCGGCGCGGGCCGCTTTCGCCCGGCGCTTGGCCAGGGGCGTCGACACCGCCGTCATGATCATGAACACGGCGATGGCGAGGAGCACGATCGAGCCGCCGGAGGGGGCGTCGATGTAGTACGTGGTGACCGTGCCGGTCAGCGAGACGAGCACGCCGATGGTCATGGCCACGGCGAGGGTCGCGGTGAACCCGCGGGTGACCCGCTGGGCGGCCGCGACGGGGATCACCATCATGGCGCTGACCAGCAGCAGGCCCACGATGCGCATCGCCACGGTGACGGTGACGGCGGCGGTGACGGCCATCAGCAGGTTCAGCGCGCGCACCGGCAGCCCGGTGACCCGGGCGAACTCCTCGTCCTGGCAGACCGCGAACAGCTGGCGGCGCAGGCCGAGGGTGACGGTGATGACGAACACGGAGAGGATCACCACGGCCGTGATGTCCTCCGCCGAGACGGTGGTGATGGAACCGAAGAGGTAGCTGGTCAGGTTGGCGGTGGAGCCGCCCGGAGCCAGGTTCATGATCATGACGCCGCCGGCCAGGCCGCCGTAGAAGAGCATGGCGAGCGCGATGTCGCCGCTGGTCTTCCCGCGGGAGCGGATCAGTTCCATGCCGACCGCGCCGATGACGGCGACGAGGGTGGCCATCCACACCGGGCTGGTGTTGAGCAGGAAGCCGAGCGCCACGCCGGTCATGGCCACGTGGCCGATGCCGTCGCCCATGACCGCCTGACGGCGCTGGACGAGGTACGTGCCGATCGCGGGGGCCGTGAGGCCGACCAGGGCGGCCGCGATCAGGGCCCGCTGCATGAATGCGGGGTTGAGGATGTCCATCAGCTCAGCAGTCCCGTCCGCAGGGGCTCGGCGTCGTGCGCCGCGTGGGGGTGTACGTGGTCGTGGCCGGGCAGCGCGTGCTGGCCCACGGCCTCCGGGGGCGGGCCGTCGTGGACGACGCAGCCGTCGCGCAGGACGACGGCGCGGTCGATCAGCGGCTCCAGCGGGCCCAGTTCGTGCAGGACGAGCAGGACGGTGGTGCCGGCGGCGACCTGTTCGCGGACGGCGCCCGCGAGGACCTCCTGGTTGGCGAGGTCCACGCCCGCCATCGGCTCGTCCATGATCAGCAGTTCGGGTTCGACGGCGAGCGCCCGGGCTATGAGCACGCGCTGGTGCTGGCCGCCGGAAAGGGCGTTGACCGACGCGTCGGCGTGCGACTCCATGCCCACGAGGACGAGGGCGCGCTCGACGGCGGCCTTGTCGGCCTTGCGCAGCAGTCCGAAGCGGGAGCGGGCGAGCCGGCCGGCGGAGACGACCTCGCGCACGGTGGCCGGGACCCCGCTGGCGGCGGTGGTGCGCTGCGGGACGTACCCGATGCGCGACCAGTCGCGGAAGCGCTTGAAGTCCGTACCGAAGAGGGAGAGGTCCCCGCCGGAGAGCGGGACCTGGCCGACCACGGCGCGGACGGCCGTGGACTTGCCGGAACCGTTGGCGCCGAGCAGGGCGACGACCTCACCGCGGTGGACGGTGAGGTCGACGCCGCGCAGCACGGGGCGCGAGCCGAGCGAGGCGGTGGCCCCGCGCAGGGATATGACGGGCTGGTCGTCAGCCCCTCGGGGCGTGGACTGCATGGCTCGCGCCTCCGTTGCTGCTGTCATCAGTTGGCTCCGAGCGCCTTCTGGAGGTTCTTCAGGTTGGACCGCATGACCTCGAAGTAGTCAGCGCCCTGGGACTTGTCGGTGATTCCCTCGAGCGGGTCGAGGACGTCCGTCTTGAGGCCGGTGTCCGTCGCGAGGCTCTTGGCCGTCTTGTCGCTGGCCAGGGTCTCGAAGAACACCGTGGAGACATTCTCCTGCTTCGCGAGGGCCTGGAGTTCCTTCATCCGGGCCGGGCTGGGCTCGGACTCGGGGTCGACCCCGGAGATGCCCTCCTGGTCCAGGCCGTAGCGCTCGGCGAGGTAGCCGAAGGCGGAGTGGGTGGTGATGAAGGTCTTGGAGGCCGTGTTCCGCAGGCCGTCCTTGAACTCGGTGTCCAGCGCGGTCAGCTTGGAGACGAGCTCGTCGGTGTTCTTGCGGTAGTCCGCGCCGTGGTCGGGGTCGCTCTTCTCCAGGGCCGCGCCGACGCCCTTGGCGATCTGGGCGTACTTGGCGGGGTCGAGCCAGACGTGCGGGTCCTTGCCGCCCTCGTCGTGGCCGTGGTCGTGACCGGCTTCCCCCTCGCCCTCGTGGGCGTGGTCGTGGCCGGAGGCGCCGTGGACCTCCAGATCGGTCAGGGTTCCCGCGTCGACGACGTTCTTCACGCCGGACTGGGCGACCGCCTTGTCGACGGCCGGCTGCAGCGTCTTGAGGTAGAGGACCACGTCGGCCTCGCCGAGCTGCGCGGTCTGCTTCGGCGTGATCTCCAGGTCGTGCGGTTCGACGCCCGGCTTGGTGAGGGTGGAGACCTTCACGTGGTCCTTGCCGATCTGCTCGGCGAGGAACTGCATCGGGTAGAACGACGCCATCACGTCGAGCTTGCCGTCCTTGCCACCGCCCGCCGCGCTCGCTCCGGAGCAGGCCGTGAGGGCCGTGGCGCCGAGGGCCACGGAGGCGGCGAGGGCGGCGGTGGGTATGAGGCGTCGTACGTTCATGACATCCATTTTCATCAAAGATGGAAACGGTTGTCAAAAACCCTGGTGAGGGGCCCGGGGGGCGGTCGCGGAAGGGGGGTACCGATTTGAACGGGGAGGTGCGGGCGCCGGTAACCTAGGGGCTTCGCCGTTCGTCCTCGTAATGAAGAGAGCACCGTGGCCGCCGACAAGATCGACACCATCGTCAGCCTGAGCAAGCGCCGTGGCTTCGTTTTCCCCTGCAGTGAGATCTACGGCGGGTCCAAGGCCGCCTGGGATTACGGTCCGCTGGGTGTCGAGCTCAAGGAGAACATCAAGCGCCAGTGGTGGAAGGCGATGGTCACCGGGCGTGAGGACATCGTCGGCATCGACTCCTCCGTGATCCTGGCCCCCGAGGTCTGGGTGGCCTCCGGCCACGTCGCGACCTTCTCGGACCCGCTGACCGAGTGCACCTCCTGTCACAAGCGCCACCGCGCCGACCACCTGGAAGAGGCGTACGAGGCCAAGCACGGCCGCCTGCCCGAGAACGGCCTCGCCGACATCAACTGCCCCAACTGCGGCGTGAAGGGCCAGTTCACCGAGCCGAAGCAGTTCTCCGGCATGCTGGAGACCCACCTCGGCCCGACCCAGGACACCGGCTCCAAGGCGTACCTGCGCCCGGAGACCGCCCAGGGCATCTTCACCAACTTCGCCGTCGTGCAGACCACCTCGCGCAAGAAGCCCCCGTTCGGCATCGCGCAGATGGGCAAGTCCTTCCGCAACGAGATCACCCCCGGCAACTTCATCTTCCGCACGCGCGAGTTCGAGCAGATGGAGATGGAGTTCTTCGTCAAGCCGGGCGAGGACGACCAGTGGCAGGAGTACTGGATGCAGGAGCGGTGGAACTGGTACCGCGGCCTGGGTCTGCGCGAGGAGAACATGCGCTGGTACGACCACCCGAAGGAGAAGCTGTCCCACTACTCGAAGCGCACCGCCGACATCGAGTACCGCTTCAACTTCGGCGGCAGTGAGTTCTCCGAGCTCGAAGGCGTGGCCAACCGCACCGACTTCGACCTCAAGGCGCACTCCGCCGCCTCGGGCCAGAACCTGTCCTACCTGGACCAGGAGTCGGGCGAGCGCTACACCCCGTACGTCATCGAGCCGGCGGCCGGTGTCAACCGCGCCATGCTCGCCTTCATGCTCGACGCGTACGTCGAGGACGAGGCCCCCAACGCCAAGGGCGTCATGGAGAAGCGCACCGTGATGCGCTTCGACCCGCGCCTGGCCCCGATCAAGGTCGCCGTCCTGCCGCTGTCCCGCAACGCGCAGCTGTCGCCGAAGGCCAAGGGCCTCGCCGCCGACCTGCGCAAGTTCTGGAACATCGAGTTCGACGACGCGGGCGCCATCGGCCGTCGCTACCGTCGCCAGGACGAGATCGGCACGCCGTTCTGCGTCACCGTCGACTTCGACACCCTCGAGGACAACGCGGTGACCGTGCGCGAGCGCGACACCATGAAGCAGGAGCGCGTCTCCCTGGACCAGATCCAGGGCTACCTGGGCAGCCGCCTGCTCGGTTGCTAGGTCCGCTTCGGCAGACAAAGACCGGTGGCCCGGTGCACGACGTGCACCGGGCCACCGGTCTTTCCGCGTGTACCGGGGCGGGTCAGGTCGCCGAGGCCTGCGCGGCGGCGGCCGCCGCCGCCCGGCGCTCGCCCTCCGCCTTGGTGCGCTTGACGAAGCGGACCGTCCAGAGCGCCAGACCGCCGAGCGTCCCGTAGATCATGAACGGGCTGAGCGCCACCATGGTGGAGGTGCTCAGGACGAAGACCAGGACGATCCGCACCAGCGCCTCGGCGATGTAGGCCACGCCCCAGACCAGGGTCATGCGGCGCTGCGCATCGCGGAATCCCTCGAACTGCCACAGGCCGTTGTAGTACGCCACGCCCGCCGGGGTGCCGTCGGTGCCGAACTTCCGGCCGAAGTAGAACATCAGCGGCCGTGGCGCGAGGAGCGTGGCCAGGCACAGGAGCCCGAACAGCCCCGTCACGCCCGAGTCCTTGATCAGCAGGGCCCGGCTCGACTGGGCGCCGACGAGCGAGACGACCGCCGTGATCACCAGGAACACCAGGGTGATGATGGCGAACTCGTCCAGCTTGCGCCGCCACGCCACCATGATGACGCTGTCGAGCACCGGCCAGGCGCCACTGACGAGCAGTGCCGAGGCATCGCTCCAACCGTGGTCCCCGGTGAGGATGTTGAAGGTGAGGATCGGCGCGACCACGTTGAGGGCGATGGTCAGGATCAAGCCGATGGCGGCTGCGCCGCCGGAGCGGGCCGGTGGTGAGGACTGTGTTGCTGCGGTGGACAAGGTTCCCCCTGGAACGTACCTGATGAGTGCGGTAGGGGGACCGTATGGACTTGTCGCGGACATGTACAAGTTGGTTCGGCCCAAAATGATCCCCAAGCCGTCCGGAGGGGAGGGTTCCGACAACGGGGGCCGTTTCAGGGCCCGTTCAGGGACGCAGGCCCCGGATGACGAGCGAGGTCACGGCCTCGAACTCCGTGAGGATCGTGGGCGAGAGCCAGTCCGCCGCGTACTGCGGATCGTGGAACCGGCCGGTGGCGTCGAAGACGGCTCGCGCGGCCGCCGACACGTCGGGCGCGGCCAGGGTGCCGGCCTCGACCCCCGCGGCGATGATCCGCGCCAACTGGTCGATCAGCTCGCTCAGGTGCGCGTCGACCACGCCGCTGTTCTCGGCGAGCAGCACCGTGTAGGTGGCGAACAGCTCGGGATCGTCGCCGGCCTTGTGCCGCTTGGCCTCGAAGAGCGCCTCCAGCCACGCCTCCAGTTTGGAGGGCGCGCTCTCCGCGGGCGCCGAGGTGATCTCCTCCAGCACCGCGACGCTCTTCGCGAGCCAGCGATCCGTGACGGCCTCGCGCAGCGCCGCCTTGGACGGGAAGTGCCGGTACACGCTGCCGTGGCTCACGCCCAGGGCGCGGGCCACGTCCACCACGGTGGCCTTGGTCGGGCCGAAGCGTCGCAGTACGTCCTCGGTGGTCTCGAGGATGCGTTCGGGTGTCAGGGGCTCGGCCGCGGCGGGGGACATGGGTACGACCGTACCGCCAGCTCAGTGCTCGCTGTCCAGGTGGGCCATTTGCGCCGCCGGGTACCGGTCCCCGGACGCGGCGCCCTCGGGCACGGCCTCCTCGATCGCGGCCAGGTCCCCGGCGCTGAGCGATATCTCCATGGCACCCAGTGCCTCGGCCAGTCGTTCGCGGCTCCTGGCGCCGATCAGCGGCACGATGTCCTCGCCGCGGGAGAGTACCCAGGCGATGGCGGTCTGGGCGACGCTCACGCCCTTGCCCTCGGCGACCTTGCGCAGGGCGTCGACCAGATCGAGGTTCCGGTCGAGGTTCTCGCCCTGGAAGCGGGGGCTCATGCCCCGGAAGTCGCCCGGGCTCAGCTCCCGGTCCCGGGTGAAGTGGCCGCTGATCAGGCCGCGGGAGAGCACCCCGTACGCCGTCACGCCTATGCCGAGCTCGCGCGCGGTCGGCAGGATCTCGGCCTCGATGCCGCGGGAGATCAGCGAGTACTCGATCTGGAGGTCGGAGATGGGGGCCACCGCGGCGGCCCTGCGCAGGGTGTCGGCGCCGACCTCGGAGAGGCCGATGTGGCGCACGTGCCCGGCCTCGACCGCCTCGGCGATGGCCCCCACGGTCTCCTCGATCGGCACGGCCGGATCCACGCGGGCGATCCGGTAGATGTCGACGTGGTCCCGGCCGAGCCGCTGGAGCGAGTAGGCCAGGAAGTTCTTCACGGCCTCGGGCCGGCCGTCGTAGCCGGTGAAGCCGCCCTCGACCGTGCGCAGGGCGCCGAACTTGACGCTGGTCAGCGCCTGCTCGCGGGCCGCGGCGGGCGCGGTGCGCAGGGCTTCGTTGATCAGCAGCTCGTTGTGGCCCATGCCGTAGAAGTCGCCGGTGTCGAGCAGCGTGACGCCCGCTTCCAGGGCGGCGTGGATGGTCGCGATGGATTCGCTGCGGTCGGCCGTCCCGTACAGGGCGGACATCCCCATGCATCCCAGCCCCAGCGGGAAAACGGTGGGGCCGGTGCTGCCGAGGGTGCGGTGAGCGCGGTCCCGGTGGGCGCCGTCTCGGTGGTCGGTGGTCGCAAGGGTGTTCTCGTTCGTCTCCATGCAACGAGAATGGCATGACGGGTGACAGATTTCAATATCTGTCACCCGTCAGTGTCAGGACAGGATCCGCAGCGCCAGGGCGGCCGCCGCGACCAGCGTGAGCACGGCCGCCGGTGCGAGTTCGTAGTCCTTGACGCGCAGGTGGGCGATGACCGCGCCGATGAAGTAGAGGGTCACGCCGGTCGCCGCGGCGACACCGAGCGGCGTGACCCACAGGCCTGCGACCAGGCCGATCGCCCCGGCGGCCTTCAGGGTGGCCAGTCGCGGCAGCCAGGAGTCCGGGACCTGGACGCGTCGCATGCTCGCGATGATCTGGTCGTTGCGCTGGAGCGTGAAGGTGGCGGAGGCCGTGAGGACCAGGGCGAGCAGGAGGCCGACGACGGCGTAGGCGATGAACATGGAGATCTCCAACAGTCGATGATTGCTAATCATTGAATAGCATCAACGATATGATCCATGCAATCATTTCTCCGTTGCTACGATGTGATACATGACGGCAGATCAGGACGGATCGCACCCCCCGCAGCGGCTGGGCCTGCTGCTCGCCTGGCACGGATCGATCACCCAGACCCGCATGAAGAAGGCGCTCGGCGCCGCCGGCCTGACCCCCCGGCACGCGATGACGCTGATGCACCTGGAGGACGGCCCCATCAGCCAGCGGGCGCTCGCCGACCGGCTGGAGGTGGACCCGAGCGTGCTCGTCGGGATCCTGAACGACCTGGAGGGCGACGGCCTCGCCGAACGCCGCCGGGACCCGGCCGACCGCCGCCGTCACAACGTGGTGATCACAGCCGCGGGCCAAGCCGCCCTGGGTACGACGAACGCCGCCCTCGACGAGGTCGAAGGCGGCATCTTCGCCGCTCTGTCCGTCCGGGAACGCGAGGTCCTGCGCGGCCTCCTCGACCGGGTCAACACCTCGGCCGAGGACTTCACCTGCGGGGAGTAGGCCGCAGGGGCCTCACACGCGCGGGGCGCCCATCTCCGCCGCGGGGGCCGTGGGCTCCTCCAGCGCGCGGGCCGTGCGGTCCGCCGTGCGAAGCGCCCATGCGCCGGTCGAAGCCGCGCCCAGCACCAGCACCAGCCCCCCGCACAGCGTGATGATCCACCACGCCGGGACGGCCGCCTCCGTGAAGTCCCGGCCGTCCGCCATCCCGGCGGCCAGCACCGCGCCCACGACGGCGACGCCCAGCGTGCTGCCGGTCTGGCGGCTGGTCGAGGCGATGGCGGCCGCGACGCCCGCCTGGGAGCGCGGCATGCCGGAGACGGCCGTATAGGTGACCGGCGAGTTCACCATGCCGAAGCCGAGACCGTAGAGCACGTACCCGGTGAACAGCAGCGGGGTGGACGTCTCACCGCGGAAGACGGCGAACAGCAGCCCGCTCGCGCCCATGGCCGAGCCCGCGATCAGCAGCGGCAGCCGCGGCCCGCGACTGCCCACCAGCCGCCCCGACAGCGGCGCGATGACCAGCGTCATGGCGGCCATCGGCAGCATGTAGAGCCCGGCGTCCATCGCGTCCAGCCCCCGTACGTCCTGGAGGTACAGGGTGTTCAGGAAGAGGAAGCCGGCCATCGACGCGAAGGCGCTGACCGCGATCACGGTCGCGCCGCTGAAGGGGACGCTCCGGAAGAACCGGAAGTCGATCAGCGGCTCCTTCCGCCGGGGCTCGTAGACCAGCAGCCCCACCAGTGCGACGACGGACACCAGGGCGCAGCCCACGATCACCGGCGAGCGCCAGCCCGCCGACGGCGCCTCGATGATCCCGTACGTCACACAGCCGAGCAGCACCATGATGAGCACCTGCCCCACCGGATCGGGGCGCCGCGGCCGGGCGGCCCGGGACTCGGGGATGTGGCGCAGGGTCAGCACGAGCGCCAGCAGGCCGATCGGCAGGTTGACCCAGAAGATCGAGCGCCAGCCCACGGAATCCACCAGGAGCCCGCCGATCAGGGGACCCGCCGCCATGGAGATGCCCGCGACGGCGCCCCACACGCCGATGGCCCGCGCCCGCTGGGCCGGATCGGTGAACGTGTTGGTGATGATCGACATCGCCACCGGGTTCAGCATCGCGCCGCCGACCGCCTGGACCATCCGGAAGGCGATGAGCCATTCGAGTCCGGGCGCGAGGGAACACAGCAGGGAACCCGCGGTGAAGAGCACCAGGCCGGTGACGAACACCTTGCGGCGCCCGATGCGGTCGGCCGTGGACCCCATGAGCATCAGCAGCGAGGCCAGCACGAGCGTGTAGGCGTCGATGGTCCACTGCATGCCCGCGACCGACGCGTCCAGTTCCGTGCGCATGGTGGGGAGCGCGACGTTCAGGACGGTGTTGTCGAGGCTGACGATCAGCAGGCTCATGCAGCAGATCGCCAGGACGAGCGTGCGCTGCCGGGAACTCGTCTCGATCATGCGGCCGATGGTACGTCCGCACCCACGGCCCCGGCATGCGGGACAATGGGCGGATGACCACGCTCCCCCCGCCTCTCGCGATCGGCCCGCACACCGTGCAGCCCCCTGTGGTGCTCGCCCCCATGGCCGGCATCACCAATGCCCCGTTCCGTACCCTCTGCCGGGAGTTCTCGGGCGGCAAGGGGCTGTTCGTGAGCGAGATGATCACGACCCGCGCCCTGGTCGAGCGCAACGAGAAGACCATGCAGCTGATCCACTTCGACGAGACCGAGAAGCCGCGCTCGATTCAGCTGTACGGGGTCGACCCCGTGACGGTCGGCAAGGCGGTCCGCATGATCGTCGAAGAGGACCGCGCCGACCACATCGACCTGAACTTCGGCTGCCCCGTCCCGAAGGTGACCCGCAAGGGCGGCGGCTCGGCCCTGCCCTACAAGCGGAACCTGCTGCGCGCGATCCTGCGCGAGGCCGTCGCGGGCGCCGGCGACCTGCCGGTGACCATGAAGATGCGCAAGGGCATCACCGACGAGCACCTCACCTACCTCGACGCCGGCCGGATAGCCGTCGAGGAGGGGATCACCGCCATCGCCCTGCACGGTCGCACCACCGCCCAGCACTACGGCGGCACCGCCGACTGGGACGCCATCGCGCGGCTCAAGGAGCACGTGCCGGAGATCCCGGTCCTGGGCAACGGCGACATCTGGTGCGCCGAGGACGCGCTGCGCATGGTCCGCGAGACCGGCTGCGACGGCGTGGTCGTCGGCCGCGGCTGCCTGGGGCGGCCGTGGCTCTTCAACGACCTCGTGGCGGCCTTCGAGGGGCGTCCGGAGGACTTCCACAAGCCGACGCTGCGCGAGGTCGCGGCGACCATGCACCGCCACGCGCAGCTGCTGGGGGAGTGGATCGGGGACGAGACGCGCGGGGTGATCGACTTCCGTAAGCACGTGGCCTGGTACCTCAAGGGCTTCTCCGTGGGCTCCGAGATGCGGGGCAAGCTCGCGGTGACCTCTTCGCTGGCCGAATTGGACGCTCATCTGAGCGAGCTGGACCTGGACCAGGGCTGGCCCGAGAGCGCGGACGGCCCGCGCGGCAGGACGTCCGGAAACAACCGGGTTGTCCTGCCGGAAGGCTGGCTGAAGGACCCGTACGACTGCGCCGGTGTGAGCGAGGACGCCGAACTGGACACCTCCGGCGGCTGACAAATCGCCCTGCGTGGCGCGTGATATACGCCACGCATGGGTGGGGGTTTGCTCAGATGAGCGCGTAAGTCACGGGTAAGACTTTCAAAGGGTGGCACTGGGTGCCACCCTTTGTGCGTTCAAGACTTGAACGCAAATGTATCGATGATCGCTCATCCGAGCGGAATCACGGCCCAAACGGCCCTTCCCTCTTCGGCTTATGAAGGCTCTTCGTACTTTCTCATTACCCGTGAGTTACTTTCGATCTGCTGGCGCACGGGTGGTTACAGCCGTATGACGGCCAAGTGGACGTACCCATAAGCCTTCGATCTGGGTATGTTCCTGGCCGTCAGGGCAGCCACCGAGCCTCGAGGAGTCGAGACCCGTGTCGGAAAACAAAGATCAGAAGTTCGTCTACGACTTCACCGAGGGCAACCGCGACCTCAAGGACCTTCTCGGCGGCAAGGGAGCCAACCTCGCCGAGATGACCAACCTTGGCCTCCCGGTCCCTCCCGGCTTCACCATCACCACCGAGGCCTGCAAGGTCTACCTCGAGAGCGGATCGGCCCCGGCCGTGCTGCGCGACGAGGTCAGCGCCCACCTTGCGGCCCTCGAAGCGAAGATGGGCAAGAAGCTCGGCCAGTCGGACGACCCGCTGCTGGTCTCCGTGCGTTCCGGCGCCAAGTTCTCGATGCCCGGCATGATGGACACCGTCCTCAACATCGGCCTCTCCGACGAGTCCGTGACCGGCCTCGCCACCCAGGCCGGCAACGAGCGCTTCGCGTGGGACTCGTACCGCCGCCTGATCCAGATGTTCGGCAAGACCGTCCTCGGGGTCGAGGGCGAGCTCTTCGAGGACGCCCTCGACGAGGCCAAGGCCGCCAAGAAGGTCACCGTCGACACCGACCTCGACGCCGCCGACCTGAAGAAGCTGGTCAAGGTCTTCAAGAAGATCGTGGCGAAGGAAGCCGGCCGCGAGTTCCCGCAGGACGCCCGCGAGCAGCTGGACCTCGCCGTCGAGGCGGTCTTCAACTCGTGGAACACCGACCGCGCCAAGCTCTACCGCCGCCAGGAGCGCATCCCGAGCGACCTGGGCACCGCGGTCAACATCTGCTCCATGGTCTTCGGCAACCTCGGCCCGGACTCCGGCACCGGCGTCGCCTTCACCCGCGACCCGGCCAGCGGCCACGCGGGCGTCTACGGCGACTACCTGCAGAACGCCCAGGGCGAGGACGTCGTCGCGGGCATCCGCAACACCGTCCCGCTCGCGGACCTCGAGGCCATCGACAAGACCTCGTACGACCAGCTCATGACGATCATGACGACGCTGGAGACCCACTACAAGGATCTCTGCGACATCGAGTTCACCATCGAGCGCGGCCAGCTGTGGATGCTCCAGACCCGTGTCGGCAAGCGCACCGCCGGCGCCGCCTTCCGCATCGCCACCCAGCTCGTGGACCAGGGCCTGATCACCGAGGCCGAGGCGCTCCAGCGCGTCACCGGCCACCAGCTGGCCCAGCTGATGTTCCCGCGCTTCGACGGCGAGGCGAAGAGCACCCTGCTGGGCCGCGGCATCGCCGCCTCCCCGGGCGCGGCGGTCGGCAAGGCGGTCTTCGACTCCTACACGGCCGTCAAGTGGTCCCGCTCCGGCGAGAAGGTCATCCTGATCCGCCGCGAGACCAACCCCGACGACCTCGACGGCATGATCGCCTCCGAGGGCATCCTGACCTCGCGCGGCGGCAAGACCTCGCACGCCGCCGTCGTCGCCCGCGGCATGGGCAAGACCTGCGTCTGCGGCGCCGAGGAGCTCGACGTCGACACCAAGCGCCGCCGGATGACGGTCGGCGAGACGGTCATCGAAGAGGGCGACGTCGTCTCCATCGACGGCTCCACCGGCAAGGTCTACCTCGGTGAGGTACCCGTCGTACCCTCCCCGGTCGTCGAGTACTTCGAGGGCCGCATGCACGCCGGCGCCGACGACGCCGACGAGCTCGTCGCCGCCGTGCACCGGATCATGGCGTACGCCGACCGCGTCCGCCGCCTGCGGGTGCGCGCCAACGCCGACAACGCCGAGGACGCGCTGCGCGCCCGCCGCTTCGGCGCCCAGGGCATCGGCCTGTGCCGCACCGAGCACATGTTCCTCGGTGAGCGCCGCGAACTGGTGGAGCGACTGATCCTCGCGGACACCGACGGTGAGCGCGAGGAGGCACTCAGTGCCCTCCTGCCGCTGCAGAAGAAGGACTTCGTCGAGCTCTTCGAGGCGATGGACGGGCTGCCCGTCACCGTGCGCCTGCTCGACCCGCCGCTGCACGAGTTCCTGCCCGACATCACCGAGCTGTCGGTGCGTGTCGCCCTCGCCGAGTCCCGCCAGGACCACAACGAGAACGACCTGCGCCTGCTCCAGGCCGTGCACAAGCTGCACGAGCAGAACCCGATGCTGGGTCTGCGCGGCGTCCGCCTCGGCCTGGTCATCCCCGGCCTGTTCAAGATGCAGGTCCGGGCGATCGCCGAGGCGGCGGCCGAGCGCAAGAACGCCAAGGGCGACCCGCGCGCCGAGATCATGGTCCCGCTCGTCGGCACCGTCCAGGAGCTGGAGATCGTCCGCGAGGAGGCCGACACGGTCATCGCCGAGGTCGAGGCCGCCACCGGCACCGACCTCAAGCTGACCATCGGCACGATGATCGAGCTGCCGCGCGCCGCCCTGACGGCCGCCCAGATCGCCGAGGCCGCGCAGTTCTTCTCCTTCGGCACCAACGACCTGACCCAGACGGTGTGGGGCTTCTCCCGCGACGACGTCGAGGCCAGCTTCTTCACCGCCTACCTGGAGAAGGGCATCTTCGGGGTCTCGCCCTTCGAGACCATCGACAAGGACGGCGTCGGCTCGCTGGTGCGCCACGCGGTCAAGCAGGGCCGGGCCACCCGCCCCGACCTCAAGCTCGGCGTCTGCGGCGAGCACGGCGGTGACCCCGAGTCCGTCCACTTCTTCCACGAGGTCGGCCTCGACTACGTCTCCTGCTCGCCCTTCCGGATTCCGGTGGCGCGCCTGGAGGCCGGTCGTGCGGCCGCCGAGGCGAAGGGCAGCGACAGCCGCTGACCCCCGGCCCTGAGAAGGGCCCCGCAAGACGGCGCGTCTGCCCCCGGGTTCCCTGACCCCCGAGGGCAGACGCGCCCATTTTTTCTTGTTCAACAAATCTTTACGCCAGCAGGCGGTGGACGGATCCCCACCCGTCCACCGCCGCTGTCATTCTGCCGGGCACGTCGGCGCTTCCCGTGCGACCGACCGCCAGGCCCCGCAAAGCCCCCCACGGCCTTCGCGGAGCGTTTCGGTCGCATCGGAGTGTGCCCGGCGGAGTACAGGATTTCGGTTGTCACGCCTCTGCCGAAAGGGGTTTCAACTGTGGCCGAAAGGGCGTGGTGACCACGTGTGACTGCATGCATACTCATGGGGCGGGGGGATTGCGGTTGCACAGGTGGGGGTTCGGTGCTGCGTATCCATTTCACTGGAGTGGACCTGGCACGCGTACGGATGGCAGGGCGTCCCGATGCGTTGTGGGAAACGATTCTCAGCTTTCATCGGCTAAGAGACCGGCGAGATGTCCGGTTGTTCGGTGAATGGCGGACGGAATCGCGAATCAGGTTGAACAGTGAAACACGCACGCTCGGCATGCTTATACCGAGCAAGGGTTATTTCCCTGATTTCCTGACGCCCGTCGAGGGGCAGTACGGGTGGGACGTCGGGCTCGACGCCCTGCGCGGGATCCGTCCCGAGCGGATACGGCGGGAGCTGGAGCTGCTGGGTGGTGGCGCGGGCTCGGGCGCCGGCTCGGGGGCCGGGGCGGCGCTGCCGCCGAGGCTGCGGGAGTTCATGGACGACACCGCGAAGCACCTGCCGAGGCTGCTGGGCGAGCTGCGGGCCTACCACCGGGCGGCCGTGGAGCCGTACTGGACGCACATCCAGGCCCAGATCGAGGCCGAGCGGGCCGCGCGCGGCCGGGCCCTGCTGGACGGGGGCGCGGACGAGCTGCTGGCCTCGCTGCCGCCGATGCTGCGCTGGCGGGCTCCGGTGCTGGAGTGCGACTACCCCGTGGACCGGGACGTACGGCTGCGGGGGCGCGGGCTGCTGCTCCAGCCGTCCTTCTTCTGCCGCCGCACCGCGGTGACGCTGTACGACCCGCAGTTGCCGCCGGTCCTGGTCTACCCGGCCGCCGCGCAGCTCGCCTCGGCGCCGGCGGGGGGTGAGGCGGCGCGGCCGACGTTGGAGGAGCAGCGGGTACGCACCCTGGGCAAGCTCGTCGGGCACACCCGCTCGGTGGTGCTGCGGGCCATAGGGGACGGCGCCACCACCAGTGAGCTGGCCCGCCGGGCCGGGGTCTCGCTGGCCTCGGCGAGCCAGCACGCGTGCGTGATGCGGGAGGCGGGGCTGGTGACGACGCTGCGGCACGGCAACGCGGTGCTGCACACGGTGACCCCGTTGGGCGCCGCGCTGCTGAAGGGTGGGGCCGTGGCTTCGTGACGTGCCGCTGCCCCGGCGGGTGGGGGACCCGTCGGGGCAGCGGCCGGTGGTCGCCGTGCGGCGCCGTTGCGGGGGCGATGCCCCCGAGCCCCCGCGCCTCAAACGCCGGCGGGGCTGGGTTTGGCGCCGCTGCCGGGGTCGGCGGCGGGGCCGGGTTCGGCCGGGGAAACCGGAGATCGGGGCCCGGCCCCGGGGCTTGGGACCTAAACGCGGAACGGGCCCGTCACCTCGTACGTGATGCCGCCCGTCGAGCTGCCGCTCGTGCCGCGCTGGCTGGAGAAGTACAGGCGGGTGCCGTCGGGGGAGAAGGCGGGGCCCGTGATCTCCGAGGAGGACTGGCCGGTGACGCGGAGGAAGACCGCGACCACGTCGTCCGGGGTGATCAGGCAGATCTCCATGTTGCCGCCGTCCTCGGCGACGTACAGGTCGCCGTACGAGGACCCGGTGACGTTGTCCACGCCCGTCAGCGGGGCCGCGCCGCCGGGGACGAGCGAGTCGTCGTAGGCCAGCTCGTACGTGTTGTTCGCCAGGTTCAGCTGCCAGACCCGGTTGTCGCCCTTCGTGGTGAACCAGACCGTGTCGCCCGCGTAGTGGCAGCCCTCGCCGCCGTTGAACTTCTTCGCCCCCGAGACCTGGGTGCGGGTGGTGGTCGGGGAGCCGTCCGGGTCCGGGACGTTCTGCCAGGTGAAGGAGCCCGAGGTGGCGGTTCCGGCGACGAGCACCTGGAGCGTGCCGGAGGAGAGGTTGCCCCAGGTGGTGGGGATGAAGCGGTAGAAGCAGCCGCTGGTCTCGTCCTCGGTCAGGTAGATCACCTGGCGCACCGGGTCGGCGGCGGCCGCCTCGTGCTTGAAGCGGCCCATCGCCGGGCGCTGCACCGCCGCGTTCACCCCGTACGGGTCGGTCTCGTAGACGTATCCGAGGCTGACCTCCTCGCAGGACAGCCAGGTGTTCCACGGGGTCTTGCCGCCCGCGCAGTTCTGCCGGGTGTTGGAGAGGATCCGGTAGGAGCCGGTGATGGTGCCCGCGGAGTCGAACTTCACCGCGCTCGCGCCGCCCGACGGGTTGATCTCCGAGTTCGACACGTAGATCCAGCCCGTGCCGTCGGCGAAACACGCGCCGCCGTCGGGGGCGCTGTGCCACTTGTAGGAGGTGGGGCCGACGTTCTGGCCGGAGCGGGCGATCACGCGGCTGCTGAACCCGGCGGGCAGCATGATGCCGTTCGCGTCCGCCGCGCCGAGCGCTCCGTAGGGCCCGGCGCCGGGCTGGGCGGGCGCCGCGTGGGCGGCCCCGTGCATCAGCGTGCCGCCGAAGGCGGCAGCCGACGAGCCGATGACGGCGCCGCGCAGGAAGGTACGACGTTCCACGGTCACTCCTGGGGGAGTCGGGCCCCGCGCCCGGACGGATGCGGGGTCGCACGCGTCGAGGAACCTAGGAGCGCCGAGTTGCCGGAATTCCAATTCCGCATGACGCACGCGCGACCGCTGCGCGTTCAATCCGCCGGCAGGGCCGGCGGACACGGTCCGGACGCCTCCGGAGCCCGGGACTTTCTGCCCTGGGGAGGCCGGTCGTACGGGAGGATGGTGGTCTCATGGACCACTTCGCCGCCGACGCCGACATCTCGGGCCGCGCCGACCTCGATGTCGTGCTGCGCCGCTTCTACACGGCCGCCTTCGCCGACTCCCGGATCGGGCCCTTCTTCACCGAGATCGCGGGCACGGACCTGGAGCTCCACCTGCACCGCATCGCCGACTTCTGGGAACGCGCCCTGTTCCGCAGCACCGACTACCGGCGCAACGCCTTCGCCCCGCACGCCGCGCTGAACTCGGTGCGGGCGATGACCGCCGCGGACTTCGGCCGCTGGGTGCAGCTGTGGCACGCGACCGTCGACGGCCTGCACCGCGGGCCGAACGCGGAGCGGGCCAAGGCACAGGGCGAGCGGATCGCTCTGACCCTGCACAAGCGGCTCGCGGGCGGTGACGCGTCCACGGCGAGCGAGGACGGCATCGGCTTCATCCCGCTGGCCGCACTGGAGCTGCGCTCGGCGGCCATGGTCTGACCTGCGGTTTCTCACCGCCGGGAAGAAAGTTCGAAAAATTTCGCGCGGGAGCGATGAGTTTCCCCCGGGCCCCCGGTCTACCTCTCGAAAGCAGCGAGCAGAGCTCACGCGAGAGAGAAGAGAGACCGAGATGTCCCAGCCCCAGATGATCTTCGTCAACCTGCCGGTCAAGGACCTGGACGCCGCCAAGGACTTCTGGGCGAAGCTCGGCTACTCCACCAACCCGCAGTTCACCGACGAGAACGCGGCCTGTCTGGTCATCAGCGACACGATCTTCGCGATGCTGCTGACCGAGGCCCACTTCAAGACCTTCGCGACCAAGCCGATCGCCGACGCCGGGACCGTCACCGAGGTGATGGTGGCCCTCAGCGCCGAGAGCCGCGAGAAGGTCGACGAGATCGTCGACGCCGCCCTGGCGGCGGGCGGCACCGAACCCCGCCCGGCCATGGACATGGGCTTCATGTACGGCCGAGCCTTCGAGGACCTGGACCACCACGTCTGGGAGTTCGTGTGGATGGACCCGGCCGCCGTCCAGGGCTGAACCGGATCGCTACGAGGTCGCGGCGGTCCGTACCGGGTAGGTCCGGACCGCCACCTCCTCGTCGTCCAGGCAGCGCCCCGACTCCAGGTCGAAGCGCTGCTTGAGCAGCGGCGAGGCCACGAAGGGCCGGCCCGCCGCGGCTCCCAGCAGGCCCCGCGA
The DNA here is from genome assembly GCF_044762985.1 of Streptomyces sp. NPDC096339. Lineage (NCBI taxonomy): Bacteria > Bacillati > Actinomycetota > Actinomycetes > Kitasatosporales > Streptomycetaceae > Streptomyces > Streptomyces sp. NPDC096339. The sequence goes on from NZ_JBIWFI010000010.1 coordinate 158,036, forward strand.
GAGCACCTGCGCCCCGGTGAAGGGGTCCTGGTTGGCGATGGCGTACGTGCGCCCCGCGCGGTCCACGAACACCGCGGCCTGGCTCCCGTCGGGCAGCAGCGCCGCCACCCCGCGCCCGGGCGTGAGCGCGGACAGCTCGCACACCGTCAGCCAGCCCTCCGCCACCTGCAGTTCCACGGTCATCGGACTCCTCCGATCGTCAGGACGGCCAGGTCGGGCTTGACCTGGTCGCGCTCGGGCACGAACTTCACCGTCGGGTCCGGGGCGCCGGGCGCGTTGACGAAGGACACGAACCGGCGCAGCCGCTCCGGGTCCCGGAGCGTCTCGGCCCACTCGTCCCGGTAGTGCGCCACGTGATCGGCCATCAGGGCCTCCAACTCGTCGCACAGCCCGAGAGAGTCGTGCACGATCACGTCCCTCAGGTGGCCCAGACCCCCCTCCAGCCGCTCCAGCCAGGTGGAGGTCCGCTCCAGCCGGTCCGCGGTGCGGATGTAGAACATCAGGAACCGGTCGATGAGCCGGATCAGCTCTGCGTCCGACAGGTCCTGGGCGAGGAGATCGGCGTGGCGCGGGGTGGCACCGCCGTTGCCGCCGACGTACAGGTTCCATCCGGCGGCCGTCGCGATGACCCCGAAGTCCTTGCTCTGCGCCTCCGCGCACTCGCGGGCGCAGCCGGAGACCGCCGACTTCAGCTTGTGCGGGGCGCGCAGCCCCCGGTAGCGCAGCTCCAGGTCGATGGCCATCCGCACGCTGTCCTGCACCCCGTAACGGCACCAGGTCTGCCCCACGCAGGACTTCACCGTGCGCAGGGCCTTCCCGTACGCGTGTCCGGACTCGAAGCCGGCGTCCACGAGCCGGGCCCAGATCCGGGGGAGCTGGTCCACGCTCGCGCCGAAGAGGTCGATCCGCTGACCGCCGGTGATCTTCGTGTAGAGGCCGAAGTCGCGGGCCACCTCACCGATCACGATCAGCTTGTCGGGGGTGATCTCACCGCCCGGGATGCGGGGGACGACGGAGTAGGAGCCGTTGCGCTGCATGTTGGCGAGGAAGTGGTCGTTGGTGTCCTGGAGCGCGGCCTGCTCCCCGTCGAGGACGTAGCCGCTCGCGCCGAGGGTCGGGGCGAGCGAGGCGATGATCGAGCCGACGGCGGGCTTGCACACCTCGCAGCCCTCGCCGTTGCGAGCCTCCGGGCGGCCGTGCGCGTCCAGGATCTCCCGGTACGAGGTCAGGCGGCGGGTGCGGACGATCTCGTAGAGCTCGGCACGGGTGAAGGGGAAGCAGCCGCACAGTCCCTTGTCGGCGGCGGCCGGCAGCAGCTGCCCGATCACCTTGACGCAGCTGCCGCAGCCGGTGCCCGCCTTGGTGCACTTCTTGACCTCGGGGAGGGTGGCGCAGGCGGTGATGGCCTTCTTGGTGACGTTGTGGCAGGAGCAGATCACCGCGTGGTCGGGGAGCGAGGACGGACCGAGCGCGACGGGCGCGCCGACCCCGGCGGGCAGCACCAGCTGCTCGGGGGCGACGGGCGGCACGCTCCCGGTGAGCGGGCGCAGCAGCCCGTACGAGTCGGCGTCGCCGACCAGGACCCCGCCGAGCAGGACCCCGTCGGGGGAGACGACGAGCTTCTTGTAGACGCCGGAGCGGGAGTCGGACCAGACGACGTCCAGGCTGTCGGGGGCGCTGCCGTGGGCGTCGCCGAAGGAGGCCACGTCCACGCCGAGCAGCTTGAGCTTGGTGGAGAGGTCGGCGCCCGTGAACTGCTTCTCCCGGCCCAGCAGATCGTCGGCGGCGGTCTCGGCCATCTCGTAGCCGGGGGCGACCAGGCCGTAGACGCGGCCGTCGACGGCGAGGGCGCACTCGCCGATGGCGTAGACGTACGGGTCGGAGGTGCGGCAGCGGGCGTCGACCGAGATGCCGCCGCGCTCGCCGACGTCCAGACCGGCGTCGCGGGCCAGCTGGTCGCGGGGGCGGACGCCGGCGGAGAAGACGACGAGGTCGGTGTCGACGGTGGAGCCGTCCGACAGCCGCATCCCGCTGACGCGGCCGTCGTCGCCGGTCAGCACCTCCTGGGTGCCGACGCCGGTGTGGACGGTGAGGCCCATGCCCTCGATGGTGCGCAGCAGGGCCGCGCCGCCGCCCTCGTCGACCTGTACGGGCATCAGGCGCGGGGCGAACTCGACGACGCGGGTGGCGAGCCCGAGCCCCTGGAGGGCGCCGGCGGCCTCCAGCCCGAGGAGTCCGCCGCCGACGACCGCGCCGGCGGTCTTGTCCTTCGCGTACTCCTCGATGGCGAGGAGGTCCTCGATGGTGCGGTAGACGAAGCAGCCGGGCGCGTCCTTGCCGGGGACGGGCGGCACGAAGGGGAAGCTGCCGGTGGCCAGGACGAGGACGTCGTACGGGAACACCTCGCCGGAGCGGGAGGTGACGGTCCGGGCGGCCCGGTCGATGTGCTCGGCGGGGTCGTCGAGGTGCAGGGCGATGCCGTGCTCCGCCATGAAGCCGGGGGGCGTCAGGGACAGGTCCTCGGGGGTGCTGCCGGAGAAGTACGAGGTCAGGTGCACGCGGTCGTAGGCGGGCCGGGGCTCCTCGCAGAGCACGGTGATCCGGTGGGTGGCGGTGACCCCGCGCTCGGCGAGCGCCTCCAGGTAGCGCTGGCCGACCATGCCGTGCCCGATGAGCACGATCGTGGGCAAGGGCTCGGTCACGGTCATGTCAGTGGCCTCCGTCGTCGGTGAGCAGGTGGAACAGGTCGTGCGGTGTTTCGTCGCCCTCCCACGTGCGGGCGAGGGCCCCCACGGTCGAGAGCTCGCCGAGCAGGACCCCGCCGACGAGGCGGTCGCCGCGGACGACGACCTTGCGGTAGGTCCGGCGGGTGGCGTCGGCGAGGCGGACCACGTCGTCGCCGGGGCGGGGGGTGGTCTCGCCGAAGGCGGCGAGGTCGAGGGAGTCCTTCGCGCCGGGGAGGGTGAGGCGGGTGAGGGCGCGGGTGCCGGTGTAGGGGGTGGGGGCCCCGGTCAGGACCGACGCCAGGGCGTCGGCCTGCTCCAGTGCGGGGCCGGCCAGGCCGTACACCTGGCCGGAGTGCTCGGCGCAGTCGCCGATGGCGTGGATGCGGGGGTCGCTCGTACGGAGGTGGTCGTCGACCACGATCCCGGTGCGGGTTGTGAGGCCGGCGGCTTTGGCGAGTCCCGTACGGGGGCGGACGCCGCAGGCGAGCACGACGATGTCGGCCGCCATGCGGTACCCGTCGGCGAGCTCGACCCCGGTCACGCGGCGGTGTTCGTGTGCGGCTCCGCCGCCGGGGTTCCGCCCCGGACCCCGCGCCTCAAACGCCGGCGAGGCTGGGTTTTCGCCCGGCGGGGTTGGACAGTTGACCGGCGACATCAGCCCGAATCCAGCCCCTCCGGCGTTTGAGGAGCGGGGTCCGGGGCGGAGCCCCGGGAGCGGACCCGCGGACGAACCACCGGTCGTCGTCAGGCCGCGGACCCGGCACTCGGTGTGGATCTCCACGCCGAGTGCGACCAGGTGCGCACGGAGCAACGCCGACGCGTCCTGGTCCAGTTGGCGTTCCATCAGGCGCTCGCCCTGCTGCGCCAGGACCACCTGCGCGCCCCGCGCGGCCAGCGCACGGGCCGCCGAGACGCCCAGCAGGCCTCCGCCGATCACCACCGCCCGCACCCCGGGACCGACCGCCGCCGAGAGGGCCAGGCAGTCGTCCATCGTGCGGAACGCGTGCACCCCGTCCGGGAGGTCCCGGCCCTCCGGCTCGAACAGGCCCCGCAGCGGCGGGAGCACGGCGTTCGAGCCCGTCGCCAGTACCAGGGCGTCGTACGGCAACGCCGCGCCGTCGTCGCAGTGGACCGTCCGGTCGGCGCGGTCGACGCGGACCGCCCGCACCCCGCGCCGCAGCGCCGGTCCGACCGCCGGGAGGGCGGTCACCTCGGGTGCGTAGCGGCCCGCCAGGACCTCGGCGAGCAGCACCCGGTTGTACGGGACGTGGCTCTCCTCACCGAGGACGGTCACCGCCGCCGCACCGTTCAGCCGCGCGGCGAGTCGCAGGCCCGCGAGGCCGCCGCCGATCACCACCACACGCCGCTCCGATGTCATGGCACGAGCGTGCGGGGCCGCTGTTTCCCCTCCGCATCGCCCCTGTTACCCGGACGGAACGCCGACCTCAGCACGGGGATTAAGGGTCGGTGAGGCCTCCCTCAACGCCGCCTTAAGGATCAACCGCGCCGCCTCCGGGGCCCTTAGCGTGCTGCGCATGCGAGATGCGGCGGTGCGGGTCAGGGGCGGGATCGCGGCCGGGGCCGGGGTGGTGGCCCTGCTCTGGGCGGCGCAGGTTCGGCCCTCGGCCCGCCCCGACGCGCTGTTCGCGACCGCCGCGCACCTGACGGGGCTGCTCGCCGGGTACGGGGTGCTCGTGCTGCTGTTCCTGATGGCGCGGGTGCCCGCGGTGGAGCACGGGGTCGGCGCCGACCGGCTCGCGCGCTGGCACGCCTTCGGCGGCCGGCACGTGCTGCTGCTCTGCTTCGGGCACGGGCTGTTCGCCCTGCTCGGATACGCCGTGCACGAGGGGGTCGACGTGGTCTCCGCCGTCCGGGAACTGCTCGGCTACCGCGCGCTCGCCGCCGCCGCGGCCGGGGCCGTCCTCCTGGCCGCGGTCGGCGTGACCTCCGCCCGGGCGGTACGCCGCCGGGTCTCGCACGAAACCTGGCGCGGGGTCCACCTGTTCGTGTACCTCGCCGCCGCCCTGGCCTTCGCGCACCAGATCGCCGGGCCCGACCTCGCCCCGGTCGCCTGGTTCTGGGCCCTGGCCCACACCATGGTCGCGGTGTTGCTGGTCTGGTACCGCGCGGTGGTCCCCGTGCGGCAGGCCCTGCGGCACGGGCTGCGGGTCGCGGAGGTACGGGCGGAGGGGCCCGGGGTGGTCTCCGTCGTGGTACGCGGCGAGCACCTGGCGGAACTGCGCGCGGAGCCGGGGCAGTTCCTGCGCTGGCGGTTCCTGCAGCGGCGGCTGTGGCACACGGCCCTGCCGTTCTCGCTGTCCGCGCCGGTGTACGGGGACACGCTGCGGATCACCGTCAAGGGGCTCGGCGGCCACTCCCGGCGGATCCGCCGGCTGCGCCCCGGCACGCGGGTCCTGGCGACCGGGCCGTTCGGCGCGCTCACCGCCGCCCGCCGGACCAGGCCCAAGGTGCTGCTGATCGCGGGCGGGGTCGGCATCACCCCGATGCGGGCCCTGTTCGAGACCCTGCCCGGGGGCCCGGGGGACATCACCCTCCTCTACCGGGCGGGGGCCGAGGAACACCTCGTACTGCGCCGCGAACTGGAGGCCATCGCGGCCGAGCGGCAGGCGGGCCTGCACTACCTGCTGGGGCCGTCGGGCGCCGCCTACGATCCGCTGGCCCCGCAGGCGCTGGCCGCCCTCGTGCCGGACCTGGCCGAGCACGACGTGTACCTGTGCGGGCCGCCGGGGATGGCGGACGCGACCCGGGGCGCGCTGCTGCGGGCCGGGGTGCCGGCCGGACGCATCCATTCCGAGTGCTTCAGCTTCTGAGCCCCTTCCGATCAGAGAGGTGCCGTTCCGTGCGCCATCCGCTCCACGTCGCCGTGTCCGTGTCCGTGCCCGTCGCCGCGGCGCCGCAGGCCCGGCACCGCAAGCCGCGGCGGCCGGTCGTACCGGTCTCCCTGAGGCCCGGGCAGCGCCTGGCGGTCGGGCTGGGGCTGGCCGGCGTACTGGCCGCGACCGTGCTGACGGCGGTGCCGGCTCCGGCAGCGCCGGTGGCCCCGGACCGGGCCGCTGACCGGCCAAGCTCAACGTTTGCGCAAGTTTCCGGGGATTGATGGCCGCTGCACCGAACAGGTCCATAGGGTCGGGTCGTGCCTGACATATCAATGACCATGATCATCGTGCTGTGCGTGGCCGCCGCGGCGGCCGGCTGGATCGACGCGGTGGTGGGCGGCGGCGGCCTGCTGCTCCTGCCCGCCCTCCTCCTGGGGCTGCCGAACGCCCACCCGGCCACCGTCCTCGGCACCAACAAGGCGGTGGCCATCGTCGGCACCACGGGCGCGGCGATCACCTACGCGCGCAAGACTCCGGTGAACGTGAAGCTCGCCGTCAGGATCGGCCTGGCCGCGCTCGCCGGTTCGATGGGCGGCGCCGCGCTCGCCGGAGGAATCAGCAAGGACGCGCTCCGTCCGCTGATCATGGTCGTGCTGGTGGTCGTCGCCGGGTTCGTGATCTTCCGGCCCGGCTTCGGCGCCGCCCCGGCCGCCTCGCCCGTCAGTCGCCGCCGGGTCCTGCTGGCCATCGTGCTGGCGGGCCTGGGCATCGGCTTCTACGACGGCCTCATCGGCCCGGGCACGGGTACCTTCCTGGTGCTCGCGCTGACCGCGCTGCTCCACCTCGACCTGGTCACCGCCTCCGCGACCGCCAAGATCGTCAACTGCTGCACCAACGCCGGGGCGCTCGCGATGTTCGCGTACCAGGGCATGGTGCTCTGGCAGCTCGCCGCGCTGATGGCCGTGTTCAACCTGGCCGGCGGCATGATCGGCGCGCGCATGGCGCTCAAGAAGGGCAGCGGCTTCGTCCGCGCGGTGCTGCTGACCGTGGTCAGCGCCCTCGTGGTGAAGCTCGGCCTCGAACAGTGGGGTTAGGGCCCGCCCGGGGGGCCGGGTGGCCCTCCGGACCCGACTCAGTACGTCCCGGTGAGGTGGGCGAAGACGACCACGTTCCCGCGGTAGCCGGTACGCGGTGAGAAGCCGCCCCCGCAGGTGATCACGCGGAGCTCGGCGCGCCGCGAAGCCCCGTACACACGCTTGTCGGGGAAGGCTCCGGCGTCGTAGACCTCGACCGCGTGGACCGTGAACACGGCGGTACGGCCGTCCTCGCGCGGGACCTCGATGGAAGCCCCCCGGTGCAGCGCGCCCAGGTGGTAGAAGACGGCCGGCCCGGCCGCGTTGTCCACGTGCCCGGCGATGACGGCGGTGCCCGTGGCACCCGGGGTGGTGCCGTCGCGGTACCAGCCGGCCAGGTCGCGCCGGGCCGGCGGGGGCACCTCCAGGCTGCCGCCCGGCTCCAGGCCGAGCCCGGTCAGTGGTGCGTCGACCCGGATCGAGGGGATCCGGATGCGGGTGGGCGGGGAGCCGGGGAGCGGCGCGATGGTGGGGCCGGCGGGGCCGGCGGAACTCAGGGCGTCGGCGGGGGAGGGCAGCGGCGGCCCGATCGGCTCGCGGGAGCCGCTGGAGACGAGCCAGATGCCGATGCAGGCGGCGAGCGCGACGATGCCCCCGTGACGGGGGGCCGGGGAACGTACGGACCGCTTCGGCGGGCGGGCGCCCGCTCCGGGGCGGCTGCCGGCGGCGGGCCGGGGCTGTCGGTCGCGGCCCCGGCCGCCACCGGAACCGCCACCGAAATCGCCACCCATGCGTACCCCCTCGGCGTCCGTGGCGGGGTCAATGGCCGTCGCCCGCCCGCGAACGGGGGGACCTCGCGGAGCGGGCGACGGGGGACGGTACCGGTCGGACCGCGGCCGGAGCCGCGGTGGGCGTCCGTCAGCTCCGCGTGCCGCTCGCCCGGCGACGCAGGAGCCAGGTACCGCCGACGGCGGTCGCGGCCAGCACTGCCGCTCCCGCCGCGATCTTGGCGGGGTCGGTGGTGGTGGTCGTGCCACCGCCCACCCCGGTGTGGACGTGGCCCTGGGGGCCGCGTTCCGTGACGGCCAGGTCGCCGGTCGCGAACTTGCCGTCCGCGCAGGTCACCCCGATGCCGTAGCTCCCCGCCCGGGTGCCGCGGGCGACCTGGAACTGGCCCACGACCACCTCCTTGTGGGTGGTGGGGACCAGCTTGAACCGGCCGCCGCCCACCGTGGTCGCATCTCCCTCGGCGTGGCTGCCGGGGCCGCAGGCGGAGGTGTTCACGGTGACCGTGGCCCCGGGGGCGGCGGACTTGGGCCACACCTCCAGCGGCGCGAAGTCCCCCGGCGCGAAGGCCACCATGCCGATGTCCGAGGCCAGGGCCGCACCCGCCACCGGGCCGGTGAACGCGGCGGCGGTCAGCGCGGTCGCGGTCAGCGCGTGTGCGGTACGTCGGCGCATGGGGCTCTCCTGGAGACACGGGGTCGTGTCTCCGAGGTAACCCGGCTCTCCCGGCGGGCGCCTGCTGATGTCCCGTCAGATACGGTCCGGCTCGCCCCACCGCCCCGTGTTTGCGCACGTCAGAGTGGCCGTCGCGGCCATCCGTGTGTCCCCACCCCGTCCGGGTGAGGGCCGGAGGCAGGGCGCGGTGCCAGGTGCCCGCGGCCGGTGTCCGCCGCTCAGGCCGCCGGCAGCGTCACCGTGGCGATCGCGCCGCCGGGCTCCCCGTTCGCGAGCGTCACGCCGGCGCCGATCACCTGCGCCTGCCCGAGCGCGATGGTCAGGCCCAGCCCCGTGCCCTGCCCCCGTTCGGCCGCGCCCGTCAGGAACCGCTGCGGGCCCTCGCGCAACACCCGCTCCGGGAACCCGGGCCCCCGGTCCCGGACCGTGACCGTGGTCCCCGACACCGTCACCGTGACCGGGCCCCCGCCGTGCCGCCGGGCGTTGGCCAGCAGGTTCGTCAGGATGCGCTCCAGGCGTCGCACGTCGGTGCGCACGTACACCTCCTCCGCCGCGCCGACGACCTGCGCGGGCACCCCCGAGCGCCGCGTGACCGACTCCACGAGCGGGCCCAGCCGGTGCGCCTCCAACCGCGCCTCCTCCCGGTTCGCGTCGAGCCGGGCCACCTCCAGCAGGTCCTCCGTCAGGGTCCTGAGCGCCGCGACCCGGTCGCGGACCAGCTCCGTCGGCCGCCCCGGGGGCAACAGCTCGGCCGCCGTGTGCAGGCCCGTCAGCGGGGTCCGCAGCTCGTGCGCCACGTCCGCGGTGAACCGCTGCTCGGCCTCCAGCCGCTGCTGGAGGCTGGCCGCCATCGTGTCGACCGCCGAGGACAGTTCGGCGACCTCGTCACGGCTGCCCGGCAGCCCCGTGGGCCCGATCCGCGCGTCCAGTTCGCCCGCGCTGATCCGCCGGGCCGTCTCCGCCGCCGTGCGCAGCTCCCGGCTCAGGCGGCCGGCGACCAGCGCCCCGCCGGTCGCCGCGAGCGCCACGACCAGCACCCCGTACGCCACGAGCGCCCGGTCCAGGTCGGCGAGCTCGGCCCGGTCCGCCGCCAGCGACAGCCGTACGGACAGGACGTGTTCCCCGCCGACCGGCCGTGCGGCCCACACGGCGGGGTCAGCTCCGGACAGGTCGAGGTAGGTGCCGCGCTGCCCGTCGAGGGCCGTGGTCCGCAGCGGACGCGGGAGTTCCGGGGAGTCGATCCGGCCGTCGCTCTCGCCGCCCTTGTCGAAGTCGAGCCGCCCGGTGAGCTCGTACAGCTTCCGTACGCCGATCAGCTGGGCGGTGGCGCTCGCGCGCGCCGCGTCGCCGATCTGGCGGGTGCGGGCCTCGTGGATGAGGAGTCCGATGGCGGCCGCGACGAGCGAGCAGCCGACGGCGAGCAGCGCGGAGATCTTCCAGCGCAGGCCGAGCGCCCGCACCAGCCGCCGGCAGCGCACCAGGGCGGCCCTCAACGGGAGTCCTGAACCGAGCGGCTGGGGGCCGGGGACTCGGCGGCGCACTTGGGGCCGGACTTGCGGAAGGTCCGCTCGTCGTTGACCACCGTCATCCGGTCGCCGTCCCAGTGGTAGCGCACGGCCTGCTCGGAGCCGTCGTCGGCGGCGGTGCGGACGAGCAGGTCGGAGCCGATCGACTCGGCCGCCAGTTGTCGGCCGATCGTGAAGAGGGCGGAGACGATCTTCCCGCCGGACACCGTGTACACGCTCAGCGCCGAGCGGCCGGTCGGCATGTCGGCGGCGACGATCAGATCCGGCTGCCCGTCGCCCGTCAGGTCCCTGTACACGGGCGGACGGATACCGGCCCGGCCCGGCCCCCGGAGGTCCTCCGCCTTGCCGAGGTACGGCCGCATCCGCGGGTCCGCCGCGGCGACCTGCTTCGGGTCCACCCCGAGGAGTCCGCCCGTCCCCGGCGCGGGCGCGCTCCCCAGCGCCACCGGCGCGGGCTCCCGCCGGCCCACGGTGGCGCCGGGGGCCTCGGTCCAGGCCGGCCAGAGCGGCTCGGGGCGCGGCTGCATGGACACGGGCGGCGCGGGTGACGCCGTGCCGAGGCCGCCGGGGGCGGCGCAGCCGGTGACGAGGACCACGCAGAGGCCCAGCAGGGCGGCGGAGGGACGGCGGGAGGAAGGTGTCATGGCGGGCCGACGCTAGACGGCGGGGGTCACGGGCACCGGGAGGTTGTGTAACAGCGGTGCGTACGGTGGAGTGACGCGGGAAAGTCGGGACTTTCGGCCCGGCCCGAGGGCACCACGCCACACCCGAAGGAGAGCCCCGTGACATCGCTCCCGTTCTTCGTCTACGGGACCCTGCGGCCGGGGGAGGTCAACCACGACCTGTTCCTGCGCGGACGCACCGCCTCGGAGGAGCCCGCGCGTCTCCCGGACACGGCGCTCTACGACGGCCCCGGCTATCCGTACGCCGTCCAGCGGCGCGGCTCGGCCGTCGTGGGGGAGCTGATCACCGCGGCGCCGGGTGCGTACGGGGAGCTGCTGGCCGCGCTGGACCACCTGGAGGAGTACCGGGGCCCGGGGCTCCCGGGGAACGTGTACGACCGCATCGCCTGCGAGGCCGTGCGGCCGGACGGCACCGCGGTTCGGGCCTGGGTCTACGTGGCGGCCCCGCCGGTGGCCCGCCGGCTGGCGGAGTCGGGGACGGAGATACCGACGGGCGACTGGCGCCACCGCCGCTAGCCTCCGGCGGGCCGGGTGTGCCCCCGCAGGTGTCCCGCAGCCCCGCACTCCCGCGCCGGCGGGGTCGGGTGTGCGGTGGGGCGCCCCCGCAGGGCGTCGAACGCACCCCGTTTCCCCTCTTCACCTGCTCGAACCGTTCGACGCCCGAGGAGGTGCCCCGCCGCGCGCCCGACCCCGACGGCCCCTCGCGTGCGGGCCGCCCCGGGGTGCCGCTGCGCGGAGCGGTCCCCTACCCGCCCTTCCACCGTTCCCCGGGCTCCGCCCGGACCCCGCGCCTCAAACGCCGGCGAGGCTGGAATTGCCCGGAGCCCGGGCCTCCAGTGGCGGCGAGGCTGGAGGGTGCGGACCCCGCGCCTCAAACGCCGGTGGGGCTGGAATGGCCCGGACCCGCGCCTCAAACGCCGGTGAGGCTGGAAGACCCGGGCCCCGGGCCTCCAGTGGCGGCGAGGCCGGAAGGGGGCCTGAGGCGCCGGGCGGGTCGGGGGGTGTGGACGGCGAGTTGGTGGTGCGGCCTCTCAGAGGCCCTCGGCGCCCCGGTTGCGGAGGCGTTGGCCGTACTGCTGGAGGACCCACAGTTCCTCCTGGACCGCGGCCAGTTGCTCCGGCGGGGCCTGCTGGCCCAGCCGGGACAGGGTGCCCTGGACCTCGTGCACCCGGCGGTCCACCGCGCGCAGCCGTACCTGGACCAGCTGGACGCCCGCGTACATCTCGTCCACCGTCTTCGCGTGGATCGCCTCCACCGCCAGCTCGGTGACCAGCGCGCGCACGGTGTCGTTCGGCGCGGCCTCGCGGACCCGGGCCAGGTAGTCCTCGGCGCCGAGCGAGGCGCCGCCCGCGTCCTGGATGGCCTGGCGCACGGACGCGTAGGGGGGCGCGGTGAACTCGTCGATCCCGTAGGCGTCGAAGGCCGGCGAGACCAGCGCCGGGCGCTGCAACGCCAGCTTCAGCAGTTCGCGCTCGGTGCGGTGGGCGGGGCTGCGGAGGTTGAGGGCCGGGCCCGAGGGCTGCGGGGTCGCGGGCTCGGGGGCGGGGTCGAACGACCGGCGGGCGGTGGCGGCCCCCCGGCCCTGCTGGGGCTGGTTCCCGCGCTCCCGCGCCCAGCGCGCCAGCTGCGCCACCCGCTTGACCACGAACTGCTCGTCGCGGATGCCCAGCATGCCCGCAAGCTGGACCGCCGACTCGTGCTGGATGGCGATGTTCTTGATGTTGGCGACGACCGGAGCGGCCTCGTCCAGGGCGGCGGCCCGCCCCGCCGGGTTCTCCAGGTTGTGCCGGGCGACGATGTGGCGGAGCGCGAACTCGAACAGGGGGGTGCGGGAGTCCACGAGCCCGGAGACGGCGGCGTCGCCCTGTGCGAGCCGCAGGTCGCAGGGGTCCATCCCGCCCGGGGTGATCGCGATCGAGGTCTCGGCGGCGAACTTCTGGTCGTCCTCGAAGGCCCGCAGTGCGGCTTTCTGGCCCGCCGCGTCGCCGTCGAAGGTGAAGATCACCTCGGCGGTGGCGTTGTCCATCAGCAGCCGGCGCAGGATCTTGATGTGGTCCCCGCCGAAGGCCGTGCCACAGGTCGCGATCGCGGTGGTGACGCCGGCCAGGTGGCAGGCCATCACGTCCGTGTAGCCCTCGACGACCACCGCCCGCGAGGTCTTCGCGATCTCCTTCTTGGCGAGGTCGATGCCGTAGAGGACCTGGGACTTCTTGTAGATCGCGGTCTCGGGGGTGTTCAGGTACTTGGGGCCGTTGTCGTCGTCGCGCAGCTTGCGCGCGCCGAAGCCGACCACCTCGCCGCTGATGTCGCGGATCGGCCACATGAGCCGGCCGCGGAAGCGGTCGATGGGCTTGCCGCTGCGACTGTCCTGGGCGAGCCCGGAGGTGATGAGCTCCTTGTCGGTGAAGCCCTTGCCGCGCAGGAAGCGGGTCAGGTGGTCCCAGCCGGCCGGGCTGTAGCCCACGCTGAAGTGCGCGGCCGCGGCCTGGTCGAAGCCGCGCTCCGCCAGGAACTTGCGGCCGATCTCCGCCTCGGGGCCGCCCAGCTGGTCCACGTAGAACTGGGCGGCCGCCTTGTGGGCCTCGACGAGCCGGATGCGTTCGCCGCGGCCGCTGGTGCCGGCGGTGTAGCCGCCCTCCTCGTAGCGCAGGGTGATGCCCGCCTGGCCGGCGAGCCGCTCGACCGCCTCCGAGAAGGAGAGGTGGTCGATCTTCATGATGAAGTCGAGGGTGTCCCCGCCGGCCTGGCAGCCGAAGCAGTGGTAGAGCCCCTTGCTGGGGCTGACCTGGAAGGACGGGGACTTCTCGTCGTGGAAGGGGCAGAGGCCCTTGAGGTTGCCGCCGCCCGCGTTGCGCAACTGGAGGTAGTCGGAGACCACGGCGTCGATCGGGACCGCGTCCCGTACCGCCTTCACGTCGTCGTCATTGATCCGTCCTGCCACCCGTGAAGTCTACGGCCGGGCACGGGCAAACCCGTCAGGCCCCCTCGGCCGGAATCAGCGACTCCAGCGGAACCGACGGGTCCGCCAGGGCTTCGCGGTCCACCGGGGCCTTTGACCTGATCAGGGCCTGGATGTGTTCCGTGACGTCCCACACGTTCACGTTCATTCCGGCCAGTACGCGTCCCTCCGAGAGCCAGAACGCGATGAACTCCCGCTTGCCCGCGTCGCCGCGCACCAGCACCTGGTCGTAGCTGCCGGCCGGGGCGTGGCCCGAGTACTCCAGACCCACGTCGTACTGGTCGGAGAAGAAGTACGGCACCCGGTCGTAGGCGACCTCCTGGCCCAGCATCGCCCGCGCGGCCGCCGGGCCGCCGTTGAGGGCGTTGGCCCAGTGCTCCACCCGCAGCCGGGTCCCGAGCACCGGGTGGTGGGCGGCCGCCACGTCGCCGACCGCGTAGACGTCCGGGTCGGAGGTGCGCAGCGAGGCGTCCACGGCGATCCCGCCGCCGTGCTCCCGGTCGACCAAGGCCAGCCCGGAGGTCTCGGCGAGCGCGGTGCGCGGCGCCGCCCCGATCGCGGCGAGCACCGCGTGCGCCGGGTGCTCCTCCCCGTCGTCCGTACGGGCCGCCAGCACCATGCCGTCCTGGCCGATGATCTCCGTCAGCTTCGCCCCGAAGTGGAAACGCACCCCGTGCTCGGTGTGCAGGTCGTCGAAGAACTGGCCGATCTCCGGGCCGAGCACCGCGTGCAGCGGGGTGGCCAGCGGTTCGACCACCGTCACCTCGGCGCCGTAGGAGCGGGCCGCGGCCGCCACCTCCAGGCCGATCCAGCCCGCGCCCGCGATCAGCAGGTGGCCGTTGTCCCGGCCCAGGGAGGTCAGCGCCTTGCGCAGCAGGTCGGCGTGGGTGAGCCGGCGCAGGTGGTGGACCCCGGCCAGGCCGGTGCCCGGGATGTCCAGGCGGCGCGGTTCGGAGCCGGTGGCCAGCAGCAGCTTGTCGTAGTGCAGCAGGGTGCCGTCGCCCAGACGCACGGTCTTCGCATCGCGGTCCAGGTGCACCGCGGGCTGCCCCAGGTGCAGCTCGACGTCGGCGCTCGCGTACCAGGACTGCTCGTGAACGAAGACGCTGTCGCGTTCCTCCTTGCCGAGCAGGTAGCCCTTGGACAGCGGGGGCCGCTCGTAGGGGCGGTCGCGCTCGTCGCCGATGAGGATCACCCGGCCGGTGAACCCTTCCGACCTCAGCGTTTCGGCGGCCTTAGCCCCGGCCAGCCCCGCGCCGACGATGATGAACGTCTGGTGTGCGTCGACCACCTGATGCCTCCTCATAACCTCTCCGCCACATGCGACCACATGCGAGCGTCCCGCACTGAGCCTGCCGCGTGAAGGGGGAGTGGCCCGATCAACTCACCCTTCGGCGCGTCGCGTGCGTCGGGTGAGACGGGCGTGCAACGAGCGGGCGGACGCGTCGGTGAGGCACGCGATCTGGTCGATGACCGCCCGCTTCCTGGCCTTCTCGTCCGGCGCCGCGTCGAAGATCGCCCGGAACTGCGGGTCCAGTCCCTCGGGCGCGCGGGCCTGGAGCGCCTCCGCGAGTTCGGCCAGGACGATGCGTTGGTCGGCCCGGATCCGCTCCTGCTCGTCGCGCTGCATGACGTACAGGTCCGCGACCGCCTTCAGCACCGCGCACTCGTTGCGCGCGGCCCGGGGCACCACCAGTTCCGCGCCGTACCGGGTCAGCCGCCCGCTGCCGTACGCCTCCCGCGTGGCGCCCTCGGCGGCCAGGCAGAACCGGCCGATGAGCTGGCTCGTGGCGTCCTTCAGCCGGGCCTGCGCCACGGCCGAGCCGTCGTAGCCGTGCGGCCACCACTCCTGCTCCATCAGCCGGTCGAGGGCCTCGCGCAGCTCCTCCGGGGAGGTGTCGGCGGGGACGTAGCGGCCGATGGCCACCCGCCAGATCGCGGCGCGCTCGGGCTCGGCGAAGAGCAGGTTGGGGTCGAGGTGGCCGGCGTGCAGCCCGTCCTCGAAGTCGTGCACGGAGTACGCGACGTCGTCGGACCAGTCCATCACCTGGGCCTCGAAGCACTTGCGGTCCGCGGGCGCGCCGCGGCGCAGCCACTCGAAGACCGGCAGGTCGTCCTCGTACGCGCCGAACTTCACCGAGCCGGGGTCGGTGGGGTGGCCGCCGCGCGCCCAGGGGTACTTGGTGGCGGCGTCCAGGCAGGCCCGGGTGAGGTTGAGGCCGACGCTGACGGGCGCGCCGCTCCCCGGGTCGGCCGCGAACCGCTTGGGTTCCAGGCGGGTCAGCAGTCGCAGCGACTGCGCGTTGCCCTCGAAACCGCCGCAGTCCTTGGCGAATTCGTTCAGCGCCTCCTCGCCGTTGTGGCCGAAGGGCGGGTGGCCCATGTCGTGGGAGAGGCAGGCGGCCTCGACCAGATCGGGATCGCAGCCGAGCGCGGCCCCCAGCTCCCGGCCGACCTGGGCGCACTCCAGGGAGTGCGTCAGCCGGGTACGGGGGCTCGCGTCCCAGTCGTACGAACGGGTGCCCGGAGTGACCACCTGGGTCTTCCCGGCGAGTCGGCGCAACGCGGCCGAGTGCAGGACCCGCGCGCGGTCGCGCTGGAAGGCGGTCCGCCCGGGCCGTTTGTCGGGTTCCGCGGCCCAGCGTTCGGTGGCGGACGCGTCGTAGAGGTCGGTCGGGTCGTCTGCGGGGGCGTGCGCGGTGCCTTCCATGGATCGACGGTAACCGGAACGTCCGACAAACCGGGATCAGGCGGAGACGAGTTCCGGTCGAGGGGGGGTGACGGGCCGGGCGGCGGCCTCGTCGTAGCGGTGCAGCACCAGCCGCGCGAGGGCCGGGTGGTCGCCCAGCGGGGCTGCGGCCGGGCCCGGTGCGGCCGCCGCGCACTGGGTGGCGAACCGGCCGGGCGCGGCGAAGTACGAGGCCACGGCGACGCGGTGGTGGCCCCGGGCGGCCAGGGCCCGGACCGCGTCGGCCACGGTGGGCGCGGCGGCCGAGGCGTAGGCGGGCACCACCGGGGCTCCGCCGAGGCGTTCGGACAGCAGGGCGGCGGTGCGGCGGGTGTCGGCGGCCGAGTCCGGGTCGCGGGACCCGGCCGCGGCGAGCACCACGGCGGCCGCGGGGTGCGGGGTCCAGCCGGTCTCCGCGAGGCGTTCGTACAGGGCCTCGACGAGCAGCGGGTGCGGGCCGAGGGGGGCGGCGACGCGGGTGCGCAGGTGCGCGGCCCGGGCGGCCGCCGCGGGCAGGTCGCGCTTCACGTGGTGGCCGCGGCCGAGCAGCAGTGGCACCAGCACAGCCGCGCCGGACGCCTCGCGGAGCGTGTCGTCGAGCAGCGGCCGGTTCAGTTCGACGTGGCCGAGCCGGACGTCGAGGCGGGGCCGGAGCTCGCGGACCCGGTCGAGGAGGGCGAGGGCGGTGTGCAGGGCGCGCGGGTCACGGCTGCCGTGGGCCACGGCGACGAGGGTGGGTTGCTGCATGGGCGGGCTCCGTGGGGGCGGGCGCGGGGCGGTCGCAGGCCGCTGAGCTGCGTTCCGAGCTGCGCGGTGATCCGGGTCAGCAGCTCGGCCGTGCTGCCGAAGAGGAGGGGCGGGATGGCGGGAGGGTGCACCGGCTCCGTCATGGACCGATCCTGCGCGGCGGAGGTTGCCGATGCGTTGCGCCGGGGTGACGGTCGTTTTCCGCCTGCTCACCCGGTCGTTCGTACGAGTGAAAGGCGCCGTCGGCGGAACTGGGGGCCGGGGGGTGATCGTCAATCTGTGCGAACGGCGCGTGAGGCGTGGGCGCAGGGCGGGACGTACAGGGGGAGTGGTCATGGCGATCAAGGGCTGGCCGGCGAGGACGGTGAAGCGTCTGCGGCAGGGGCTGCCGCGTGGAGTGCGGGCGCGGCGGCGGGCCGTGCAGGCCGTGATGGCGGGCTGCGTGCTGGCACTGCTGCCCTCGGCGTGGACGCACGCGGCGGCCGCGGGCCGGCTGGGGACCACGGCGCAGGCTCCGGCCGGCGAGGTGGCCGTGGTGTTCGGGGCGGGGCTGTGGAACGGCAGGCCGACGCCCTATCTGGCCCGTCGGCTCGATGCGGCCGCCGAGTTGTACCGGGCCGGCAAGGTCAAGGTCGTCCTGGTCACCGGGGACAACAGCCGCACCGAGTACGACGAGCCGAGCGCGATGCGCACCTACCTCACCGGGCACGGGGTGCCGGCCGACCGGATCGTGGACGACTTCGCGGGCTTCGACACCTGGGACTCGTGCGTGCGGGCCAAGAAGATCTTCGGGGTGGACCGGGCGGTGCTGATCAGCCAGGGCTTCCACATACGTCGGGCCGTCGCCCTGTGCCAGACCGCAGGCGTGGACTCGTACGGGATCGGGGTGGACGACGAGCACGACTCCACCTGGTACTACGGCGGGACCCGCGAGGTCTTCGCGGCGGGCAAGGCGGCGCTGGACGCGGTCTTCGAGCCGGAGCCGCGGTTCCTGGGGCCGAAGGAGCGGGGGGTGTCGCAGGCCCTGGCCGCTCTGGCAGACTGACGAGGACATCGGTTATTCCGATTAGTCATATACCGATCAGTCTGATGTGATCAGAGGTGGAACCGTGGCTGTTGTGGATCTGAGCGGCAAGGTCGTCGTCATCACCGGTGGGGCCCGCGGCCTGGGCGCCGCGGCGGCGCAGGCCGTCGTGGACGGCGGCGGCAAGGTGCTGATCACCGACGTGCTGGAGGCGGAGGGCGCCGAGACGGCCGCCAAGCTCGGCGACGCGGCCCGCTTCATCCGGCACGACGTGACGAGCGAGGCCGACTGGGCGGCGGCGCTGGAGTACGCGGTCGCCGAGTTCGGCCGGATCGACGGTCTGGTCAACAACGCCGGGATCTCCACCGGCCAGTTCCTGGAGCACGAGAGCGTCGAGCACTTCCGCCGGGTGATCGAGATCAACCTGGTCGGCGTGTTCATCGGCATCAAGGCCGCGATCCCGCTGCTGCGCGCGGCCGGCGGCGGCTCCATCGTCAACATCTCCTCCGCCGCCGGCCTGACCGGACTCGCGCTGACCGCCGGGTACGGGGCCTCCAAGTGGGGCGTGCGCGGCCTGTCGAAGATCGGCGCGGTCGAGCTCGCCGAGGCGAAGATCCGGGTCAACTCCGTGCACCCCGGCATGACGCTGACCCCGATGACCGCGCCGATCGGCATCCAGGCGGGCGACGGCAACTACCCCGGGGCCCCGCTGGGCCGCGTCGGCGCCCCCGAGGAGATCGCGGCCGCGGTCGCCTTCCTGCTCTCGGACGCCGCCGGGTACATGACGGGCGCCGAGCTCGCGGTCGACGGCGGCTGGACGGCCGGCCTGACGGTGAAGTACCTGACCGGGCAGTGACCCCGGGGCGGGCCGCTCCCGGCGGCCTCACAGTGTGCGTGGGGCTGTGCTGAGGCAGAGCATGCGGGCTTGTAACGCGGGGTGGCCGCCGGCGTAACAGCGCCGACGCACGCTGGGCCGTATGCACACGCCGGACGCCGTCCCCGCAGCCACCGCCACGCACTGCCCGTACTGCGCCCTGCAGTGCGGCATGAACCTGCGTCCCGAGCCGGGTGGGGGCGTGGCGGTGGAGGAGCGGGCGGACTTCCCCGTCAATCGGGGTGCGCTCTGCGGCAAGGGCCGCACCGCCCCCGCCGTGCTCTCCTCCCGGGTGCGCCTGACCGAGCCGCTCGTCCGCACCCACGCCGGGCGGCTCGAACCGGCCACCTGGGGGGAGGCCCTCACCGCCGTCGCCGAGGGCCTCGCCCGCACGGGCCGGACGTACGGTCCCGACGCCGTGGGGGTCTTCGGCGGCGGCGGCCTCACCAACGAGAAGGCGTACGCGCTCGGCAAGTTCGCCCGCGTCGCCCTGCGCACCTCGCAGATCGACTACAACGGCCGCTTCTGCATGTCCTCGGCCGCCGCCGCGCACCAGCGGGCCTTCGGGCTCGACCGGGGGCTGCCCTTCCCGCTGGAGGACATCCCCCGCACCGGCTGCGTGATCCTCGTCGGCTCCAACCTCGCCGAGACCATGCCGCCCGCCCTGCGCTACCTCACCGAGCTCAAGGCGAACGGCGGCACCCTGATCGTCATCGACCCGCGCCGGACCCGGACCGCCGAGCAGGCCGACCTGCACCTCGCCCCCCGCCCCGGCACGGACCTCGCCCTCGCCCTGGGCCTGCTGCACCTCGTGGTCGCGGAGGGGCGTACGGACGAGGAGTTCATCGCCGCGCGCACCACCGGCTGGGAGGAGGCGCGGGCCGCCGCGATGGCGCACTGGCCGGAGCTGGTCGAACGCATCACGGGGGTGCCGGTTCCCAAGCTCCGCGAGGCTGTCGAGCTGTTCTGCGCCCCCGAATCCGCCATGGTCCTCACCGCCCGCGGCCCGGAGCAGCAGTCCAAGGGCACCGACACCGTCGGCGCCTGGATCAACCTGTGCCTGGCCACCGGCCGGGCCGGCCGCCCGCTGTCCGGGTACGGCTGCCTCACCGGCCAGGGCAACGGCCAGGGCGGCCGCGAGCACGGACAGAAGGCCGACCAGCTCCCCGGCTACCGCAAGCTGACCGACCCGGCGGCCCGCGAACACGTAGCCGGGGTCTGGGGCGTCGACCCCGCCGACCTCCCCGGCCCGGGCCGCAGCGCGTACGAACTCCTCGACGCCCTCGGCGCGGACGTGAAGGCCCTGCTCCTCATGGGCTCCAACCCGGTGGTCTCGGCCCCCCGCGCCGCCCACATCGAGGACCGCATCCGCTCCCTGGACTTCCTCGCCGTCGCCGACGTGGTGCTCTCCGAGACGGCCGCCCTCGCGGACGTGGTCCTCCCCGTCACCCAGTGGGCGGAGGAGACGGGCACCACCACCAACCTGGAAGGCCGCGTCCTGCTCCGGCGCCGTGCCCTCACCCCGCCGCCGGGGGTCCGCACCGACCTGTACGTCCTGCACGAACTCGCCGCCCGCCTCGGCGTGGAGAAGGGGTTCCCGACCGACCCCGAGGAGGTCTTCGACGAACTGCGCCGCGCCTCGGCGGGCGGCCCGGCGGACTACTCGGGCATCGACTACGCCCGCATCGAGGCAGAGCAGGGCGTCTTCTGGCCCTGCCCGGACGGGACTTCGGGGACGCCCCGCCTCTTCCTGGACCGGTTCGCCACCGAGGACGGCCGGGCCCGTTTCGCCCCCGTCGCCCACCGCGACGCGGCCGAGGTCCCCGACGCCGACTACCCCCTCCTGCTCACCACCGGGCGGGTGGTCGCCCAGTACCAGTCGGGTGCCCAGACGCGCCGCGTCGACGAGCTCAACGCGGCCGCCCCCGGCCCCTTCGTGGAACTCCACCCGCGCCTCGCCGCCCGCATCGGCGCCGTCGAGGGCGCCCCGCTGGCGGTCACCTCCCGCCGGGGCCGGGCGGTGGCCCCGGCCAGGATCACCGACGCCATCCGCGCGGACACGGTCTTCATGCCGTTCCACTGGCCCGGCGAGGGCCGAGCCAACACCCTGACCAACCCGGCGCTGGACCCCACGTCCCGGATGCCGGAGTTCAAGGTCTGCGCGGTCCGCGTGGAACCGGCGTAGCCGTGGCTATTCGGCGAAGGTCGGCCGCAGGGCCTCGACCAGGCGCGCGAGGAACGCCTCCGCGCCCGGCGCGGCCAGGTGCGGGTACTCCGCCTCGAAGTGCCGCCACTCGGGGCCGACATAGCCGTTCGGGCACAGGTGCTCGATGTGCTCCAGCATCAGTTCGCTGTTCGGGTAAGGCCATTCCCCGGCCTCCCGGAACACCTCCTGCACCAGGGCGTTCGGCAGCGCGTACCGCTCGGCCAGCAGTACCGCGTCGTACAGGTCCTTGCCCTGGGGATACGGGTCGGTGACGAGCCACAGCACCTTCCAGGCCAGGGACAGCGCGGGCGTGGCCGCCAGCACCGTCGCCCCGCAGGAGAGTTCGACGGCTTCCGGCGGCTGCGCGAGCTTCTCGTTGAACACGAAGTCCATCTGCACCTGCCCGGTCGGCAGGCCCGGTACGGACCACGGCACGACCATCCGCCGTCCCGGCACCCGTTCGTACGTCCAGATGTCCTCGCACACCGCTCCCGAGGCCTTGATCCCGGCGCGTCCGTCGGCCGCCGCGGCGATGCCGTCCAGCATGGCCCGCGTCCGCGCGTCGTCCATCGCCCACGTCGACGGCACCACGACGAAATCCAGGTCGCCCGGCTCCCGCGCCGCCTCCCCGAACCGGTCCGCGAGCAGCACGCTCCCGCGCAGCACGAGGGAGTCCGCCCACTCGGAATCGGAGAGGGCCACCAGGACGGCGTCCATCGCGGCCCGACGCGCCCGGACCCAGGCGACCGTCCGAGCCGGGTCGTCGAAGACCGGGTCACCGGCCCGGTAGGCCTGGAAGTGGTGGCGCAGCGAGGGGTCGAAGACCGCCCGCTGCCGCACGTCGTCTCCGGCCACCGGCCGCAGCGTCAGCGGCAGCGACCGCGCGGCCCGTGTCGCCTCGTCCAGCGGTTCCCGCGGCAGGTGCGGGCTCCTCAACAGCCATTCCGACCACGAACTCATCAGGGCGTCCCCTCCTCGATCCACCCGTCGTCCACCGACAGGTCGCTGTCGTACAGCACGAACTCCCGCTCCTCCGAGCGGATTTCGTACCCCGCGGCGCCGAGCGCGGCGACCAGCGCGTCGCACGCCGCGGTCGCCCCCGCGGCCGTGCCCCGCCACCGCTGGGTCACGAACCGCTCCTGAGCGCCGCCCGGCAGCGCGCGGCGGGCGTTCCACGACAGGTGGGCCCCGTGCGGAACCACCAGGGACTCCAGCTCCGCGTGGTCGTACGCGGCCGCCAGCAGCAGCTTCAGGTGGTGCTCGAAGTAGCCGCCGCCCGGGCCCGGGCGGTCCGTGGTCCAGGGGACCGTCTCCACCTTCACGCGGACCGGGTCGAAACCCGCCGCCCGCAGCCGCGGCACCAGGCTCTCGTGCCCCGTGCGGTCCCGCAGGGTCAGCATCGGCTGCGACACCATCCGGCCCCGGGCCAGCAGGATGTGGGTGACCTTCAGATCCCGCGCCCCCGCCCACGCGTCGAGCCGGGCCAGCGCCTCCGCATCCGCGCAGCGCACCGTGACGTGGGTTTCGTACTCGTACATGACGCAGATCCTCTCGGACATGCGTCCGATCCGCATCGGTATAAGGGCCAGGGGGTAACCATCGGTCACGCGCCGGACTCAGAAAGTGCTCGCACGCCCCTCGTGGGCGCGATGTGTCGTACCCCACACTGAGGTGCGGTGCCCCCGTCCTCGGAGCCCTGGAGGTCGCCCCCGTGCAGACCCGGACCCTGACCGTGAACGAGAGCGAGTCCTCGGAGGTCGAAGCCGTGGACGAAGAGCCCGACGCCGACGCCGACGCCGAAGCCGAGGCCGAAGCCGAGGCCGAAGTCGACCCCGGGCCCGAGGTGCTGGAGCTCATCGAGCAGCCGGTCCCGGCGCAGCGCAGGCGCGCCAACGCCGAGGGCGGGGGCGGATCGGGGCCTTCCGCCGACCTGTTCCGCCAGTACCTGCGGGAGATCGGCAGGATCCCGCTCCTCACCGCGGCCGAGGAGGTCGACCTCGCACGGCGCGTCGAAGCCGGCCTGTTCGCCGAGGAGAAGCTCGGCAACACCCCCGACCTCGACTCCCAGCTCGCCGTCGACCTCGACAAGCTCGTCGTCATGGGCCGGATGGCCAAACGCCGCCTCATCGAGTCGAACCTGAGGCTCGTGGTCTCCGTCGCCAAGCGGTACGTGGGCCGCGGGCTCACCATGCTCGACCTCGTGCAGGAGGGGAACCTCGGGCTCATCCGGGCCGTCGAGAAGTTCGACTACGCCCGCGGGTACAAGTTCTCCACCTACGCCACCTGGTGGATCCGGCAGGCGATGTCCCGGGCCCTCGCCGACCAGGCCCGGACCATCCGCGTGCCCGTCCACGTCGTCGAACTCATCAACCGCGTCATCCGCGTGCAGCGCCGCATGCTCCAGGAGCGCGGGTACGAGCCCACGGCCGAAGAGGTCGCCGTCCACCTGGAGCTGACCCCGGAGCGGGTCATGGAAGTGCTCCGCCTCGCGCAGGAGCCGGTCTCCCTGCACGCACCGGTCGGCGAGGAGGACGACGTCGCGCTCGGCGACCTCATCGAGGACGGCGACGCCGCCTCGCCCGTGGAGTCCGCCGCGTTCTTCCTGCTGCGCGAGCACCTCGAAGCGGTGCTCTCCACGCTGGGCGAGCGGGAGCGTAAGGTGGTCCAGCTCCGCTACGGGCTCGACGACGGCCGCCCGCGCACCCTGGAGGAGATCGGCCGGATCTTCGGCGTGACCCGCGAACGGATCCGCCAGATCGAGTCCAAGACCCTCAACAAGCTGCGCGACCACGCCTTCGCCGACCAGCTCCGCGGCTACCTGGACTGACGCCGCTACCCGGACCGAATGGACAGGGGCGCCCCGAAGGACGCCCCCATCCGTGCCGGGAGGTCAGTCGACCTCGGCCACCGCCTGCGCGAACTGCGCCGCGTACAGCCGGGCGTACGCGCCGCCCGAGGCCAGCAGCTCCTCGTGCGTGCCCTGCTCCACGATCGAGCCGCTCTCCATCACCAGGATCACGTCCGCGTCGCGGATCGTGGAGAGCCGGTGCGCGATCACGAAGGACGTACGCCCGTGCGCGAGCCGCGCCATCGCCTTCTGGATCAGCACCTCGGTACGGGTGTCGACGGAGCTCGTCGCCTCGTCGAGCACCAGGATCACCGGGTCCGACAGGAACGCCCGGGCGATGGTGATCAGCTGCTTCTCGCCCGCGCTGACGCCCGCGCCCTCGTCGTCCAGCACGGTGTCGTAGCCGTCCGGCAGGGTGCGGATGAACCGGTCGGCGTGGGCGGCCCGCGCCGCCTCCTCGATCTCGGCACGCGTCACCTGGCGCGAGGCCCCGTAGGCGATGTTCTCCGCGATGGTGCCGCCGAACAGCCAGGTGTCCTGGAGCACCATGCCGATGGAGCCGCGCAGTTCCTCGCGGGTCATCTTCGCGATGTCCACGCCGTCCAGGGCGATCTCCCCGCCCGTGACCTCGTAGAACCGCATCAGCAGATTGACCAGCGTGGTCTTGCCGGCGCCCGTCGGGCCGACGATCGCGACCGTGTGACCCGGCTCGACCGTCAGCGACAGGTTCTCGATCAGCGGCTTGTCCGGCTCGTAGCGGAAGGCCACCTTGTCGAGGGTGACCTGCCCGCGCAGCTCCTGCGGCCGCTCCGGAACCTCGGCGTCCGGCTCCTGCTCCTCGGCGTCCAGCAGCTCGTAGACCCGCTCCGCCGAGGCGACGCCGGACTGCACGAGGTTCGCCATCGACGCGACCTGCGACAGCGGCATCGAGAACTGCCGCGAGTACTGGATGAAGGCCTGCACGTCACCGATGGACAGGGTGCCCGAGGCCACCCGCAGACCGCCGACGACCGCGACCAGCACGTAGTTGATGTTCGATATGAAGAACATCACCGGCTGCATGAGACCGCTGACCAACTGCGCCTTGAACGAGGCCCGGTACAGCGCCTCGTTCTGCTCGGCGAAGATCTCCGCGGACTCCTTCTGCCGGCCGAAGACCTTCACCAGCGTGTGCCCCGAGTACATCTCCTCGACGTGGGCGTTGAGCGCGCCGGTCGTCTTCCACTGCGCCACGAACTGCGGCTGCGACTTCTTGCCGATCTTCGCCGCGACGAAGACCGAGACGGGCACGGTCACCAGCGCGACCAGCGCCAGCAGCGGCGAGATCCAGAACATCATCGCGAGGACGCCGACGATGGTCAGCAGCGAGTTCAGCAGCTGCCCCATCGTCTGCTGGAGCGTCTGCCCGATGTTGTCGATGTCGTTCGTGGCCCGGCTGAGCACCTCGCCGCGCTTCTGCCGGTCGAAGTACGAGAGCGGCAGCCGCGACAGCTTCGCCTGGAGCTCCTCGCGCATCCGGTACACGGTGCCGTTCATGACGTGGTTCGACAGTCGCGTCGCCACCAGCATCAGCAGACCGGCCAGGGTGAAGACCACCAGCGCCCAGACCGCCACGACACCGACCGCGCCGAAGTCGATGCCCTGGCCGGGGGTGAAGTCGGTGCCGGACAGCATGTCCGCCATCCCGTCCTGGCCCTTGGCGCGCATCCCGTCCAGCGCCTGCTGCTTGGTGATGCCGGCCGGCATCTGGCGACCGACGATCCCCGCGAACACCAGGTCGGTGGCCTCACCGAGGATCTTCGGGCCGACCACCGCGCAGCCGACGCTGCCGACGACGGCGGCGACCATGCCCCACAGCTTGACCCGGTCCTGGGCGAGCTGGCCCAGCAGCCGCTTGCCCGATCCCTTGAAGTCCAGGGACCGCTGGGCCGGTCCCATCATCATCCGTCCTCCGGGCCCGCTCATGCGGCCTCCGCCTCCGTCAGCTGGGAGAGCACGATCTCCCGGTACGTCTCATTGCCGGCCATCAGCTCGTGATGGCGCCCCTCGCCGACGACCTCGCCCTCGTCCAGCACGATGATCCGGTCGGCGTCACGGATCGTGGAGACCCGCTGGGCGACGATCACCACGGTCGCCTCCTCGGTCTCGCGGCCGAGCGCCGCGCGCAGCGCCGCGTCCGTCGCGTAGTCCAGGGCCGAGAACGAGTCGTCGAAGAGATAGATCTCCGGTCGCTGCACCAGCGTGCGCGCGATGGCCAGACGCTGGCGCTGGCCACCGGAGACATTGGTCCCGCCCTGGGTGATGGCGGCCTCCAGGCCGCCCTCCAGCTCGGAGACGAACTCCTTGGCCTGGGCCACTTCCAGGGCCCGCCACAGTTCCTCGTCGGTCGCGTCCGGGCGCCCGTAGCGCAGGTTGGAGGCCACCGTTCCGGAGAACAGGTACGGCTTCTGAGGCACCATCCCGACCGTCCTGGCGAGCAGCTGCGGGTCGAGCCGGCGCACGTCCTCGCCGTCCACGAGCACCTCGCCGCCGGTCGCGTCGAACAGCCGCGGCACCAGGCCCAGCAGGGTGGACTTGCCGCTGCCGGTGGAGCCGATCACCGCGGTGGTCTCGCCGGGGCGGGCCACCAGGTTCACGCCGCGCAGCACGGGCGCCTCGGCACCCGGGTAGCGGAAGTCGGCGCCGCGCAGTTCGAGCCGGCCGCGTGCGACGAGCTTGCGCACCGGGTCCGTCGGCGGGGCCACGCTCGACTCGGTGTCCAGGACCTCCTGGACGCGCTCGGCGCAGACCTCGGCACGCGGCACCATCATGAACATGAAGGTGGCCATCATCACGGCCATGACGATCTGCATCAGGTAGGCGAGGAAGGCCGTCAGCTGGCCGATCTCCATGCCGCCGCTGTCGACGCGCATCGCACCGAACCAGATGACCGCGACGCTGGAGATGTTCACGACCACGATCACGGTGGGGAACATGAGCGCCAGCAGCTTGCCGGCGGCCAGCGAGACCCCGGTGAGGTCCGCGTTGGCCTCCCGGAAACGGTCCTTCTCGTAGTCGTCGCGGACGAAGGCGCGGATCACCCGGTTGCCGGTGATCTGCTCGCGCAGCACCCGGTTCACGGTGTCGAGCCGCTCCTGCATCTTGCGGAACAGCGGCCGCGTCTTGAAGACGATCGCACCGACCGAGAGGCCGAGCACGGGGACCACGGCGAGCAGCACGCCCGACAGCTTCACGTCGAGGGAGAGCGCCATGAAGATGCCGCCGACGCACATGATCGGAGCCGAGACCATCAGCGTGAAGGTCATCAGCACCAGCATCTGGATCTGCTGGACGTCGTTCGTCGTACGGGTGATCAGCGACGGGGCGCCGAACTGGCCCAGCTCCCGCGCGGAGAAGCTCTGCACTCGGTCGAAGACGGAAGCACGGACGTCGCGGCCGACGGCGGCCGCGGTCCGGGCGCCGTAGTAGACGGCCCCGGCGTTGCAGACGAGCTGGACGAGCGAGACGCCGAGCATCAGCGCGCCGAAGCGCAGGATGTAGCCGGTGTCACCGTGGATGACACCGTTGTCGATGATGTCCGCGTTGAGTGTGGGCAGGTAGAGGCTCGCGCTGGTCTGCAGCAGTTGCAGCAGGACCAGCGCGGCGATCGGTTGCTTGTACGGACGGAGGTGGGTCCGCAGAAGTCGTATGAGCACGCGCAGGCTCCGGTCGGCATGATCGAGGGGTTCACCCCATATTGAGCCAACCGGCCCCCCGATCCCCAGCGGATTTCGCAAAGCCCGGTCAAAAGGCGTAGACCGCGCCGCGCCCGCCGCCCTACGCCTGCGGAGCCCCGGAACCCTGGAACGCGCCCGGGTGGATCTGCTCCCGCGTCGCGATGTACTGCTGGCGAACGGCCTGCCCGGCGGGGAGGTCCTCGCCCGGCTCGAACACCTGCGCCGCCGCGGCCGGCCAGACCGGCGGAGTGTGCGGGGCGAGGGTGCCCTGAGCCACACCGAGCGCCCACGCGGCCTGCCGCGCCGAGCCCAGCGCCGCGTAGTCGGCCGGCGCCGGTACGACGACCTGCGTCCCGAACAGCCCCGGGGCCGCGGCCTGTACGGCGGGCAGTTCGGCCGCGGCTCCCAGCAGGAACACCCGGCGGATCGCGGCCCCGCGCGAACGCAGCACGTCCAGCGCGTCCACCAGCCCGCACAGCATGCCCTCGAAGGCGGCCCGGGCCAGGTGCTCCGGCTTCATGGAGTCCCGGCGCAGCCCCGACAGGGTCCCCGCGGTGTGCGGCAGGTTCGGAGTCCGCTCACCCTCCAGATAGGGGAGCAGTACGAGGCCGTGCGCGCCCGGCGTCGACTTCAGGGCGAGCTCGCTCAGCCCCTCCAGGTCCGTGCCCAACAGCTCGGCGGTGCCGCGCAGGGCCCGTACGGCGTTGGAGGTGTTCACCACGGGCAGGTGCATGCCGGTGCCGTCGGCCAGCGAGGTGATCAGCCCGCCGGGCTCCGACAGCGCCTCGTGGTGCACCGCCATCACCGAACCGGAGGCGCCGAGCGAGACCACGGCGTCGCCGGGCCCCAGCCCGAGCCCCATGGCGGCGGCCATCGTCTCGCCCGTGCCCGCGGAGATCAGCAGCCCCTCGGGCGTGGTCCCGGCGGCGTCGGCCGGGCCGAGCACCTCGGGCAGCAGCGCCCGGTGGCCGAGCGCGAGCTCGACCAGGTCGGGCCGCCAGGCTCCGGTGGCCGGGGACCAGTAGCCGGTACCGGAGGCGCCGCCCCGGTCGGTGGTCCGCCGGGCCGGCCGGCCCAGCAGCTGCCACACCAGCCAGTCGTGCGGGGACATCAGCACGGCCACCCGCCGGGCCGCCTCGGGTTCGTTGCGGGCCAGCCAGGCCAGCTTCGCGAGGGGCTGCGCGGAGTGCGGGACCGAGCCCACGGCCTCGACCCAGGGCGCCCGGCCCCCGAAGGCGTCGATGAGGTCGGCGGCCGCGACCTGGCCGCGCTTGTCGTTGCCGACCAGGGCGGGACGTACGAGGGCGCCCTGCGCGTCGAGCGGCAGCAGACCGTGCTGCTGGGCGGAGACGCCGATGGCCTGGACCCCTTCGAGGAGCCCGCCGCCGGCGGCCTCGCCGAGGGAGAGCAGCCAGGCCTGGGGGTCGGTCTCGTAGGGGTTGGCTCCGTCGGCCTCTGGCGCGGGCTGCGGATGGGGCGCGTAGCCCTGGCGCAGGACGGCACCGGTTTCGGTGTCACAGACGACGATGCGAGTGAAGGCTGAAGAGCTGTCCAGCCCGGCGACTATCCCCATGCGGAGAATTCTGCCGCACATACGACCGGTACCGACCTCTCCGGAGTGGCCGGAAGTCCCGTGAGGTTCCCGGGACCTCACCGGCCCCGGGAACCTCACGGATCACTACGTACGACTCAGGTGTTGCTGGTGCCCCAGTCGTCCTCGAAGCCGGAGGCCCGGCGGTCCCGCAACCCCGGCACCCGAGCGGCCAGGGAGTCCGGCACCGCGTCGCCGACCTTCTCGCTCACCGCGGCGAAGGCCTTCCCGGCGTAGACGCGCCCGGTGTGCCCCGCGGTCTCGGCGGCATTGCGCACCGCCGGGTTCTGCGCGAATTCCCGCACGGACTTCTTCAGCTGCTCGTACCGCTCGCGCCCGGCCCGGGTCCCGAGCACGTAACCGAGGGCCAGTCCGGCCAGGAACGTCGCCTTGTACCGCATGCCTGCCACCCTTCGTCGTGTGGTGCCCGGCCTGCTGTCGATACCGATTGGCGGAGCACCCCCCTGCTTGCGCTAATCTATGACTCGCAACGGGCGCTCGCCCCCCGGCAAGGCCGGAGGTGGGCCGTTCGATGCACCGCAGCAATCCCCTGTAGCTCAATTGGCAGAGCAGCCGGCTGTTAACCGGCAGGTTACTGGTTCGAGTCCAGTCGGGGGAGCGCGATCCCCTGTAGCTCAATTGGCAGAGCATTCGGCTGTTAACCGGAGGGTTGCTGGTTCGAGTCCAGCCGGGGGAGCAAGCAAGAGAAGAAGAGGGCCCCCAGCGGGTCCTCTTCTTTTTTGCCCGGACCTGGAACCGGGCAGCCCTCAGGGCGGTCTCTCTGAACAGGCGAAGCCGATCATGCGAGGCATCCGAGGCAGGAGATCGTATGAGCGGCTATGCTGCGGCAGACGGCGCGCACAGATGTACGCGCCACGCCGTGAAGGGGCGGTAGCTCAGCCGGTTAGAGCAGCGGACTCATAATCCGTCGGCCGTGGGTTCGAGTCCCACCCGCCCCACTGCGAGCCGCAGGCGAAGAAACGTTCTCGCCTGCGGCTTCGGTGTTTTCAGGGGTTGTTGTGCCGGTGGGGCGGGCGCGGGGTCCGTGTGGTGCTCATCACCGCGGAGGCTCCTCGTACGGCCGGTCTGGACGGATCCCGCCTGCGTGGCGATCACCAGGTGATGGACCGAGGATGGGACTGCCGGGAGGGCCGTGCCCGCCGGGCTCGGGAACCGCGGTGACGTCGCGGGAGGCCGGTTCGAGCAGGCCGAGGGCAAGGGCAAGGCCGAGGTCCTCGCGGCGTAGGACCGGAGCGGCCGCGATGGTTGGTTGAAGGGGCGTTGCCATGGTGCTCGACCTGCTCCTCATCGGCCTGGTCATCACGCTGTACCCGTTGCCGATCCTGGCCTTCGTGCTGGTCGTGTCGGCGCCCCGCGGGGTGTGGAAGGGATTGGCGTTCATCCTCGCCTGGCTCGCCTGCCTCGTGGTCGTGATCGCCATCGTGCTGCTCCTCACCGATGGTGAACCGCCGCCGCCGCGGTCCCCGCCCTCCACCGCCGTGCTCGCGGTCAAGCTGCTCCTCGGACTGGGACTGATCGTGTACGGCGAGCGCAAGCGGCGTCGGCGGCGAGCGGCCGCGGCCGCGGCCGGCGGTGCTGCGGTGCAGGCGAAGCCGGCGCCTTCCAAGAACGCCATCACTTCGCGCACGGACCAGGCCACGGTCTGGTCCGCCGCCACGCTCGCCGTGCTCCTCCAGCCCTGGGGCATGGTCGGCCTCGCCGCGACCACCGTGGTGGAGGCGGACCTCTCCCACAGCGAGTCCTTCCTGGTGCTCCTGGCCTTCTGCGTGCTCGCCAGCGCCACCCTGCTGACCATGGAGCTGTACATGGTGTTCGCGCCGGAGCGGGCCCATCTCGCCCTGACGAACCTGCGCGACTGGCTGGACCGCCACAAGGAACCGGCGATCATCGTCTCGTGCCTGGCCCTCGGCCTGTGGATCGTGGGCAGGACCCTCTACGAGCTCACTTCCTGAGGCCGGGGCAGGCTGCGGCCGGATCGTCGTGGGTGAGGGCGCAGACCATCTGTGCGCCGCGGTCGTGGTCGGGGTAGGCGGCCAGGAGGTCGGCCTTGAAGTCGTTCCACTGGCGGGTGATCTCGGCGGTGGCTCCGGCCGTCGCGTGGCCGAAGTTGTCGTCGGTCCCGGAGCGGGCGGCCGCGGCGGTGTCCTTGTTCAGCACGCGGTTGTGCGGGACGCGGCCCTCGCAGCCGGGGGACCTGACGCCGGTGGAATCGACGTCGGGATAGCAGCCGGTGGCGAGGTCCGCCGGGATGCGCGCACGCGCGTCCGAGGTCCACTCGGCGTCCTCCATCGCGCTGTAGCGGCGGATGTCGAGGAAGGGCGCGGGGGCCGAACGCCCCAGCCCGGGCGGGTTGTCGAGGGATACGGGGCCGGGGGCGGGGCGGTCGGTCCAGTTTGAGTGCGAGTAGAAGTCCTCCAGCTGGTGCCAGCCGCGGCCCAGCTGTTCGAGGACGCCGCATTTGGCCCGGTCGGGCTTCCCGTCCCAGGTGCACGGGGATGACAGGTCGCTCTGGTCGGCGCGGACCTTGCCCTCGGCGTCGACGAGGCCGTCGGCGGCCCGGACCGCGCCCCGGAAGCGGGTGACGGAGGTGCGGATGCAGGCGAGGAGCTCGGTCGTGGCCTCGTCCCGGGTACGGGGGTAGGCGGGGGCGTAGCGGGGGGCGAGGTAGTCGGCGTTGTCGCAGTGCAGGGGGCCGATGTCGAAGTAGGGCGGGTGGTCGTTCGCGTTGATCGCCCCGTCGCGGGCATCGGCCATCGCGGTCAGCGTGACGGGCTCCCAGGGCAGCGCGGCGCGGGTGACGGCCTCGTGGTTGTCGCCGGTGAAGGCATGGGCGGGGCCGCCCGGCACGGCGGTCAGGGCCGCCGCGAGGAGGGCCGCCAGGGCCGCGGAGGCGGCCCGGGGCGCTCCGGGCCGTCGCCCGCGGAGGAGCGCTTCGACGGGTATCCGGATCCGTGCCCGGGGCGCGGCGTGCGCCGATGCCGGCGTACGGCTCCCCGGTGCCGGGAGGTCGGCCATGCCTCCATGCTGCGCGGACGGCCCGGCCCCCGCATGCGGGGGCCGGGGTCCGTCGTCACACTCCCGTCTGCCCCGCGACTGAGGGCGACGACGGGAGTGTGACGACAGACCCTACGGCTCGGGGGAGCGCGGCTGGGTCGTGGGGATCCGCTGGGTGAAGAACAGGGCGATGAGCGCGGCGAGGGCCAGGATGGCGAGCGCCGCGCGCAGGCCGTCGAGCCTGGCTTCTGCGTTCGCGTCCAGTGCCGCCTGGGACACTTCCGGGCTCGTCCC
The DNA here is from genome assembly GCF_044762985.1 of Streptomyces sp. NPDC096339. Taxonomy (NCBI): domain Bacteria; kingdom Bacillati; phylum Actinomycetota; class Actinomycetes; order Kitasatosporales; family Streptomycetaceae; genus Streptomyces; species Streptomyces sp. NPDC096339. The sequence goes on from NZ_JBIWFI010000010.1 coordinate 190,345, forward strand.
GGCCTCGTCGAGCGCGGTCTTCAGCTGGGCGTCGGACAGGAAGGGTGCGCCGCTCTCGAGCTGGACGGTCGCCTGGCTCGTCACGCTGTCCGGGACCGCCGGGTTCGCCTCGATGTTGGTCAGGAAGGAAGAGGTGAGGGCGGCGATCATGATCGATCCGGCGAGTGCCGTGCCGATCGAGGCGCCGAGGTTCGTGACGGAGTTCTGTACGCCGCCGACCTCCGCACTCTGCGCCTCCGGCACCGCGGACACCGTGACCGACCCGAGCTGGGACGCCAGCGCCCCCATGCCGAGCCCGATCAGCAGCAGGGGGATGGTGACGATCTCCGGGCCGGCGTCCAGGTCGAGCGCGACCATCAGGACCACCGCTCCCGCGAGCAGCGCGAGGATCCCGAGCCGCACCGCCCGCCGCGGTGAGACGTCCGGGAGGAAGTGCGGGATCAGGATCGCGGCCGCCAGCAGGCTCACCGAGAGCGGCAGCAGGCGTGCGCCGGTCGCCAGCGCCGACAGGCCCAGCGCGACGGACAGGTAGAGCGGGACGACGAAGAACACGCCCATCTGCACGAGGTACTGGAAGAAGAACATCGTCAGGCCGCCGGTGAGCTGCTTGTTCTCCAGCAGCCCGGGATCGACGAGGGGATCGCGGCTCCGGGCGACGACCGCGGCCTCCCAGCGCAGGAAGAGCCAGAGCAGCGCCAGCCCCGCCAGTACCAGCCACGTCGTCAGGGACACCCCGATCCACGCGGGCGCGTCGGGCTTCGGCCTGAACCAGCCCCATTCGTCGGACCGGAGCACCCCGTAGACGAGGACCCCGAGCCCGAGCGCGGAGAGGACGGCGCCGAAGAAGTCGATGCGCCGGCGTTCACCGGGCGGGGCGTCCGCGATGCGCCGCGCGAGCGCGAGGATGGCCAGCACGACCACGACCTCTCCGGCGAAGACCCACCGCCAGGAGAAGTACGTCGTCGCGACGCCGCCGATGAGCGGCCCGACGGCGATCGCGATCGCCCCCGCGGCCACGACGAGCCCGTAGGCGGCGGGGCGGCGTTCGACGGAGAAGTTGCCGGCGACGAGGGCCACGATCGCGGGCAGGATGAGCGACGCCCCGATCCCCTCCAGGAGCGCCCAGCCCAGCAGCAGCACGGTGAGGTTCGGCGCGAGCGAGGTGGTGAGGGAGCCGGCTCCGTAGATGCAGCAGCCGATCACGAACGCGCGTCTGCGGCCGATCAGCGCCCCGACCTTGCCTCCGGGGATCATGAACATCGCCATGACCAGGGTGTAGGCGGTGATCGCGCCCTGGATGCCCGTCACGCTCGTGCCGACGTCCTCGGCCACCGTGGCGATGGAGACGTTCATGACGGAGCTGTCGAGGGCCATCAGGAACTGCCCGGACGCGAGCGTCAACAGGACGATGCGTGACTTCGCCGAACTCTCGGCCGTGCCTGCCCGGGGTGACATGGATGCATGCTTCCAGCCGTCCACGGGCCCGCGGGGCCGACCCGCCGCGCGGTCAGCCGCACGGCCGCAGGTGTGGAACGCCCACACCTGCGGCCCGGGGATTCCCGCGGATCGCCGGTACCCGGCGGCCGGTGCCCGGCAGTTCGGCGGTCCGGCTAGAAGTTCTCCGTTTCGTCCGCCAGATGGCGCAGTACGTCGTTCAGGTCCTGGCGGCGGGCGAAGGCGGCGCGCTGGCGGTGGGCGCCCGAGCCGTCGCGCAGCAGGCCGCCCAGGGTCTTGGCCGCGTGGTCGAGGTCGCCCGACTCGGCCAGTTCCGGGGCGACCCGGTCCAGCAGGGCCTCCGCCAAGTCCGCCGCGGGGAGTTCCGCCCCCGTGTACGGGTCGAGGCCGAAGCCCTCCAGCCCGTCGTGCGCGGCCCGCCAGCGCGCGAGGCGCAGTACGTCGTCCCGTACGGGTGGATCGGGGCGCTCCTCCGCGATCTCGCGCAGGGCCGTCGCCACCAGGGCACGGGTCAGCTCGGCCTGCAGTACGGCTCCGTCGATGTCCGGGGACATGTCGGGCGCCCGGAGTTCGAGCGTCGGCCAGCGCCCCGAAGGGCGCAGGTCCCAATAGACCATCTTCGTGTCCAGGGCGGCCCCCGAGCCGAGCAGGGTCTGCACCGAGCGCCGGAAGTGGGCCGTGGACGTGAAGTGCGGGGGCGGTCCCGCCGAGGGCCAGCCCGACCAGGCCATCGCCCGCCAGCTGGCGTGACCGGTGTCACGGCCGCCCCAGAACGGCGAGTTGGCGGCCAGCGCGATCAGCGTCGGCAGCCAGGGTCTGACCCGGTTGGACACCGCGACGGCCGTGTCCTCGTCGAGGCTGCCGACGTGGACGTGGCGGCCACAGCTGACCAGTGTGTCGGTGAGCGCGCCGAAGCGGCGGTGCTGCTCGCGCTGGCGCGGTTCGTCGTCGGTGAGGTGGAGCGGCCCCTCCACGGCCACGACCGGCGAGGGCGCGGCCAGCAGCCGGCAGCCGTGGGCGCGGGCCGCGCGGCCGAGGGTGCGGCGCAGCGCGGCGAGCTCCGTACGCAGCGAATCCGCCGAGTGGGCGACCGGGGTGGAGATCTCCACCTGGTAGCGGGTGCCCTCCGGGTGCAGTTCGCCGGGCAGTCCGCCGGCGGTGGCGAGGACGAGCGGGGCGGCGGGGACCACCCGGAAGGTGCGGGCGTCGACGAGGAGGAACTCCTCCTCGACTCCGACGGTGAGGGGGACGGTGGTACGCACCGTGTTCTGCGCGGTGCCGGTGCTCGTGGTGCTGTTGCCAGGTTCGATCACTGCGCCTCCCTGGACATACGAGTCTTTTCATCATGAGCTGAACGAGAGGTGAGTAGCGCACGGCGATTCGGTCAAATGTCCGGTGATAGTGGCGGGTTAGCGGCAAGAATCCGCCCGCTCCGGGATCCCGGAGCCGGGTGGGGCGACTGTTGCCGGTGTGTGAACGCCGCAAAATCGGCTCGGAGGGGCGGCGGGCCGGTGGTTATCATCCGCTGTGCCCGATACGACCACGCCCACCCGCCCGCGCTCCCGGCAGCGAATATTCGCCGACCTGACCCCGCTGCGCACCTCCGTGCACTACCGGCGGCTGTGGGTCGGAGGCACGATCTCCTGGCTCGGGCAGGCGATGACCGCCCTCGCGATCTCGCTCCAGGTCTACGAGATCACCCGCTCCAGCTTCGCGGTCGGCCTCGTCGGGCTCTTCGCGCTCGTCCCGCTCGTCGTCTTCGGGCTCTACGGCGGCGCCATCGCCGACACCCTGGACCGGCGCAAGCTCGGCCTCTACAGCGCCCTCGGCTCCGCCGCGCTGTCCGTCGCGCTCGCCGCCGCCGCGCTGCTCGACTACCACCGGGTGTGGTTCCTGTACGCCGTCGTCGCGCTCCAGGCGGTGGCCGGGGCGCTCGCCGGACCGGCGCGGTCCGCCATGATCCCGAGGCTGCTGCCGGCCGAGCAGTTGCCCGCCGCCAACGCGCTGAACTCCGTGACCATGACCTCCGGGACGATGATCGGCCCGATGCTGGGCGGGCTGATCGTCGGCTGGTGGGGCTACCAGGCCGCGTACCTGATCGACGCCGTGACCTTCACCGCCGCGCTGTACGCGATGTGGCGGCTGCCCTCGATGAAGCCGGACCGGGCGGAGGGCGCGCGGGGGCGGGCCTCCGTCCTCGACGGCCTGCGGTTCCTGGGGACCCGGCCCAACATCCGGATGACCTTCTTCTCCGACATGGCCGCCATGGTGCTGGCGCAGCCGAAGGCGCTGTTCCCGGCCGTCGCCGGGCTCTGGTACGGGGGCGACGCGAAGACGGTCGGCCTGCTGGTGGCCGCGCCCGCCGTAGGGGCGCTGCTGGGCGGGCTGTTCTCGGGCTGGCAGGGGCGGATCCGCCGGCACGGGCTGGCGATCCTGCTGTCCGTGGCCGGGTGGGGGCTGGCCATCGCGGTCTTCGGGCTCACCCGGAACCTGTGGCTCGGGCTGTTCTTCCTGGCCCTGGCCGGGTGCGCCGACACCATCTCGATGGTGTTCCGCAGCACGATGATGCAGGCCGCCACCCCGGACGAGATGCGGGGCCGGTTGCAGGGCGTGTTCATCGTGGTCGTCGCGGGCGGGCCCCGGCTCGGGGACTTCCTCGCCGGGACCGCCGCCGATCTGACGTCCCCCGCCGTGGCGGTCACGGGCGGGGGCCTGGCGTGCGTGCTGGTGCTGGGGCTGCTGGCCCTGCGCTGGCGGGGCTTCGCACGCTACGACGCGCGTTCGCCCCAGGCCTAGCCGCTGGGACCGCTGGGCCGCCGGGACCCGCCGGGCAGGGGCCGCCTCTGCGCGGTGCGGGCCGGGGCGGGCGGTCGTGTCGTGCGGCGCCGTTGCGGGGGCTCCGCCCCCGGACCCCCGCGCCTCAAACGCCGGCGGGGCTGGATTTCGGCCGAGCCCTGCTCGGAGGTGCCGCCGGGCCGGCCGCGCACGGGGCGCTGCGCCGGGCGGTCGTGCCGTGCGGCGCCGTTGCGGGGGCTCCGTCCCCGGACCCCCGCGCCTCAAACGCCGGCGGGGCTGGATTTCGGCCGAGCCCTGCTCGGAGGTGCCGCCGGGCCCCGGCCGGCCCGGCGCGGTGGGGTCGTGGGCGTCGGCGTGCGGCTGTTCGCGGTGCGGTGCCCGGCCCGTTGTCCGGCGCCCGAGGCGTTACGCGTCCACCGGTTCGCAGGTGCGGGTGCCGCCCGCGGTGCCGGTGTTGGTGGTGCCGGACGGCTCGAACAGCAGGAGCTCGACCTCCTCGTCGGCGACCGGGCAGTGTTCCACCCCGCGCGGGACGACGTGGATCTCGCCGGGGCCGAGGACCACCTCCCCGTCGCGCAGCCGGATCGTCAGCGTGCCGCTGACCACCAGGAACAGCTCGTCGGTGTCCTCGTGGGCGTGCCAGACGAACTCGCCCCGCAACTTGGCGACCTTGACCTCGTAGTCGTTGACGCGGGCGATGCGGCGCGGGGCCCAGTGCTCGGTGAAGCCGGCGAGCTTCTCGGCGATGTTGACCTTCGGTGTCGTCATGCGGACAGCCTGCCGGGGTGGCCGCGCCGCGGTCTTGTACGTTCCTGACATGGCCCCCTTACGCCCGCGCAGCACCGTTTCCGCCTGGCGGCCACCGGTGAACGGCATCGCCGAGGTCTTCCACGCCCGCTTCACCGATCACGCGTACCCCGCCCACGTGCACGACACCTGGGCGCTGATGGTCCTGGACGGCGGGCGCGTCGACTTCGCCCTCGACCGGGAGCGGCACGGGGTCGGGGTCTCGGACCAAGTGGCCCTGCTGCCGCCCGGGGTGGTGCACGACGGGCGGACCGTGACCGAGGCCGGCTTCCGCAAGCGGGTGCTGTACCTGGACACCTCCGTGCTGCCGGAGCGGCTGACCGGGGCCGCCGTCGACGCCCCGCTGCTGTCCGATCCCGCGCTGCGGGAGCGTGTGCACGGGCTGCACCTGGCGCTGGCGGAGCGGGACCCGTTCGAGGCCCAGTCGCGGCTGGCCTTCGTACAGGAGCGGCTGAGGCGGTGGCTGACCGGGAGGGAGGTGCCCGCGGACGGGCCGCGGGGGGCGGGGCTCGCCGTACGGCTGCGGGAGTTGCTCGACGCCCGGGTGGTCGAGGGGATCACTCTGGAGGAGGCCTCGGCGGAGCTGGGGGGCGTCCATCCCACGCACCTGATCCGGAGCTTCCGCACGGCGTACGGGCTGCCGCCGCACGCCTACCTCACCGGGCGGCGGGTGGCGCTGGCGCGCGGGCTGCTGCTGGCGGGGATGGGGCCGGCCGCCGCGGCCGCGGCGGCCGGCTTCTACGACCAGGCACACCTGACGCGGCACTTCGGGCGGCACGTGGGGGTCGGTCCGGCCCGGTTCGCCCGATCCGGGAGGTTGTGAAGCGGAGTTGGCGGGTTCGTTGCCGTCGCGTTGCGGGGTCTTCCCATTTCTTTCTGTTCGGCATATGACAGTTCGGCAGTTCCAACCCGTGTGTCATCCCGTCGAACCAGGAGGAAGGCCTTCATGCGCCTTCGTACGCTCGCCACCACCGCGGTGGCCGCCGCCGCGCTCTGCGGCACGCTCGTGCCGCCCGCTTCCGCGGCGGCCCGGCCGGCCGGCGGGGGCGCCTGCTCCCCGTACCTCACCGTCGCGGGTTACTCCGACTCGCTGGACAAGAGCCTCCTCGACGGGAAGCTCGTCGGCGGGATCTCCGGCCTCGCCGTCGACAAGGACGGCACGGTGGCCGCCGTCTCCGACAAGTCGGCGCTCTACTCGCTGAAGGTGGGGCGCGGGGACACCCCGACGGCCACGGCGACCAGGCGGCTGCCGCTGACGGACGGCGCGGGGAAGGTGATCGACTCGGAGGGGATCGTCGTCGACCGGGACGGGTCGTACCTGATCACGGACGAGACCACGCCCGCCATCAGGCGCTACGACCGCGACGGGCGGGTGCTGGGCACGCTGCCGATCCCGGACGACTTCCGCCTCGCGCCGCAGGGCCGGGCCGCCGTCAACACGACCTTCGAGTCGCTCACCCTGCTGCCGGGGGGCCACACGCTGGTCGCGGGCGTCGAGGGCGGGCTGGCCGGGGACGGCAAGGACGCGCAGGGCCGGACCCTCCAGCGGATCCAGACCTGGGAGCGGCGCGGCGGGGAGTTCGTCCTGGGCCGCCAGTTCGCCTATCCGGTGGACGCGGGGCACGGACTCGTCGAGCTCGCGCCGACCCGCGACGGGCGGCTGATCGTGCTGGAGCGCGGCTTCACGAGGGAGTTCGCGATCACCGTGCGGCTGTACGTCGCCGATCCGCTGTTCGCGAGCGACACCTCGAAGGTGCCGACGCTGACGGAGGGGCCGGGGCTGAGGCTCGCCCGCAAGACCCCGATCGGGGACTTCAACGACTGCCCGACGCTGGGCGCCCCGTCGAAGCTGCCGCAGAACCACCCCCTCGTGGACAACGTCGAGGGCATGGTCGTGATGGACGCAGACGGCATCGACCGGGTCCGGCTGCTGCTGGCCAGTGACGACAACGAGTTCCCGCAGCAGATCACCCGCCTGTACACGGCGGACGTGAAGCTGCCGAAGCGCCGGCTGTTCTAGGACCCGGACCTGTCCGAGGGCGCGACGATGCCGCGTGCGACCCCCAGGGCCACCAGGTCCTGGGGGCGGATGCGGAGTTGGTCGGCCGTCGCGGGGGCGGCGGCCGGGGGGCGCTTGAGGATGGCCGCCGCCAGTTCCGGGGCGATCACCGAGAAGTAGCTGTCCGGGGTGACCCAGGTGTTCCCCGGCGCCGCCAGCGCGAGCGCGCCGCCCGAGCCGCCCTCGCCGATGAGCAGGGTGGTGACGGGGACGGTCGCGCCGGCCAGCGCCGCGAAGGTGTCCGCGATGGCGGGGCCCGCGCCCGCGTGTTCGGCGGCCGCGTCGTTGGCCGCGCCGGGGGTGTCCACCAGGGTGAGCACCGGGATGCCGAGCCGGTCGGCGAGGCGGATGACGCGGGCGGCCGTACGGTAGCCCGCCGGGCGGGTCGCGGTCCCGCACTGGGCGGCGTACGCGACGGCCCGCCCCTCGCGCAGCCCGAACCCGCACAGCATGCCGGGATCGGTGCCGCCGGCCCGGTCCCCGGAGAGCGGCAGGCGCAGCTCGAAGTACGCGTCCAGGTACGCCCCGGCGCGCGGGCGGTCGGGGTGCCGGGCCTGCCGGACGGCCTCCCAGCCGCTGTGCGGGGGCTCCGCGGCGGCCAGTGCGCGAGGGGGTTCGACGGGTCCGGCGGGCCGGGGCGCGGTCAGTACGCGCAGCCAGTCGGCGAGGGCGCCGGGCAGCTCGGGCGCGGGCACCACGGCGTCCACGTGCCCGGCGGCGTACTGCCCCTCGGCGGAGTAGGCCGCCGGATCGGCGTCCGCGGGGCGCACCCGGGAGCCGGCGAAGCCGACCTGGGCCCCCGGGAGCGCGAGGACCACGTCGGCCCCGGCGCCCAGGGTGGCCCAGCCGCCGCCGGTGGTGGGGTCGCGGAGCACGGCGAGCTGGGGGAGCCCGGCCGCCCGGGTCAGCACGCACTGGCGGGCCACGCGTTGGAGCTGGGTCAGCGCGAGCATGCCCTCCTGCATCCGGGAGCCGCCGGTGGCGATGAGGGAGACGAGGGGGAGGCGGTGCTCCCGGGCGTACGTGTAGGCGGCTTCGAGCCGGTCTCCGGTGCGCTCGCCGAGGGACCCTCCGAGGAAGCCGAACTCGAAGGAGATCAGGGCCGCTTCCCGCCCGCCGATGCGGGCGGTGCCGGTGACGACGGACTCCTGCTCCCCGGTCCGCGAGGTGGCGCGGGCGCGGGAGTCGTCGTAGCCCTCCCAGGCGAGGGGGCCGTCCGGCCCCGACTCCCGCCGGGGAGCGGGGAGTTCGGCGAAGCTGCCGGGGTCGGTCACGGAGGCGATGGCCGCGCGGGCCGAGAGGCGGGTCGTCGTCACGGGGTCACCCTAGGCGGTGTCACGCCGGCCGGCCCGGGAGATGAGGGGTGCTCAGGGGTCGCAGCGGGGGGAGGCCCCGGGGAAGGAGCGCGATGGCGAAGAGGAGGCCCCCGAGAGGCATCAGGTCGAGGCTCACGGCCATCGTGGCCGTGCCCAGCACCACCAGGGCGGGACGCCAGGCGCCGACGCGCCGCCGGACGGCGAGCTGGACCATGAGCCAGACGAGGCCGACGTAGAAGAGCGTCGGGCCGACGGTGTAGACGGCCGGCAGCACCCCGGGGTGGCTCTGGACCTCCTCGAAGAGCCGCTCCATCCCCGGCCGGTCGGCGGCGCGCAGGCCGACGACCAGGTCGATGGCGGCCTGGACGACGACCGCCAGGGTGCCGGCGAGACCGAACAGGGCCGCGGCCCCGGCGCTCGCCCGGCCCGCGGCGGTCGCGGGCGCGGTCATCCGGCGCAGTGCGGGGAAGACCAGGGCGAACTGCAGGACCCCCACCAGCAGGGCGATGTGGCCCGTGGTCCAGGCGGGGCCCGGACCGTGGCCGGGGTCGCCGAGCCGGATGGCACCGTAGGCCAGGATGCACAGGGGCGCGGAGACGAAGGCGGCCCGGGTGAGGGCGGCCGGCCGGCGGGGTTCGCGGGGTTCGCGTTGTTGCAGGGGTCGAGTGGTCATGTACCGATCATTTCCGCCCGGGGTGCGGGGGCGTATCCGGCATCACCCCGAGATGACCCCGAGCGGCCCCTGACCCCGCCCCGCCGGCTCCCCGGCGTTCACCCCGGGGTCGGCAGCGGGAAGGCGATCTTGATGGCGTAGGCGGCGACCAGACCGTACCCGAGGCGGAAGGTCCAGACGCGGGCGGTGTCGGAGATGCGGGCCCCCGCGAGGGCGCCGACGGCGACCAGAGCCTGCTGCCAGAGGAGCGAGGCGGCGCCGACCCCGACCAGGAACGCGGCTCCGGCCGCTCCGGTGGCGAGGCTCGCGCCCTGCGCGGTGGTGAGGGCGGCGAAGTAGAGGGCGGTGGTGGGGTTGACGGCGGTGAGCCCGACGTACCGGGCGAAGGCCTTGGCCGGCCGGGCGGGGCCGGAGGGTGCGGGCGGGGCCGGACGACCGGGGCTCCGCCCCGGACCCCGCTCCTCAAACGCCGGAGGGGTTGGAGTCGCCGGGCCCCGGGGCTCGGCCGCCGGTGGGGTCGGAGCCGTCCAGCCGGTGCGTAGGCCGTGGGCGGCGATGCCGAGGAGGATGAGCGCCGAGGCCAGGCGGACCCATGCCTCGACCGGGGCGATGTGGGAGGCCACCCAGGGGCCCAGGCCGGTGGCGAGGGCCGCGTAGGCGAGGTCCACCGCCGCGATTCCCGCGGCCGCGGCCATCGCCGTGCGGCGGTGGCGCATCGCCTCCTGGAGCAGCAGCACGCTCATCGCGCCCATCGGCATCGCCACGCCGAGGCCCGCCGCCGCGCCGCCCAGGGTGGGGGAGAGGAGTTCGGTCATGCCGAGAGGTTCGGGGGGCGGGGCGCGGGGACGCGGGCGAATACCGGGCCCGACTGCGAGAATCGCGGCATGGACCGCCTCGACAGGGAAATCCTCGGCATCCTGCAGGAGGATGCGCGGATCTCGTACCGGGACCTCGGCACCCGTGTCGGCCTCAGCGCCAACGCCACCGCCGACCGGGTGCGCCGGATGCGCCGTGACGGGGTGATCCGCGGGTTCACCGTCGTCGTGGACCCGGCCGCCGACACCCGGGGCGGGCTCGTCGTCTTCATCGACCTCACGCTGCGCCAGGACACCACCAACGAGGAGTTCGAGCAGCGGGTCGCCAAACTGCCCGGGATCACGGAGGTGGTGCACGTGACGGGGGAGTACGACTACCTCGTACGGGCCCGCGCCGCCGATCCGGCCGCGCTGGACGGGCTGCTGCGGCGGCTCAAAAGGGACGCGGGGGTGGCGCAGTCGAGCACCCGGATCGCGCTGCGCGCGGCCACGCGCCCGTCGCGGACGTAGCCCCCGGTGCGGGGCGGTGTGCGCCGCTGCGCGGAGCCGTTCCCCACCCCGCCCCTTCCCGAACCGGGCTCCGCCCCGGACTCCGCTCCTCAAGCGCCGGAGGGGCTGGGCTTTGCGCACCCGGGAGAGAGACCTACAGCGCGCTCTCCCACGTCGCCGTCGTGCCCCGGGCACCGGATTCCGTGCGGCCGTCGTCCGACACGGTGAGCCTGACCCGGGACGGGGTCGCGTCGATCTCCACGTCGATGGAGGTGGCCTCCGAGCGCCGGTGCGCCGCCGCCAGGGCGCCGCGCAGCGCGGACAGCAGGTCGGCCGCCACCGGGTCCGGGAGCAGCGCGTCCACCGCACCCGCGAAGTGCACCGACGGCTGGAAGCCGAGCAGGACCGCCGCCCCTCCCGTCTCGCGCAGGACCCGGCCCCGGAAGGTCGTCGGGGCGTCGGTCGGTGGCTGCTGGAGGGCGAAGATGGCCGTCCGGACCTCCTGGATGGTGGAGTCCAGTTCGTCGACGGCGCGGCTCAGCTCCTCGCCGACCGTGTCCCCGCTCGGCGCGTTCGAGGAACGCCGCCGGGTGGATTCCAGCATCATCTCCGTCGCGAACAGCCGCTGGACCACCAGGTCGTGCAGGTCCCGCGCGATCCGGTCGCGGTCCTCGTAGACGGCCAGCTGCTCACGGTCGTGCTGGGCGTCCGCCAGTACGAGGGCCAGTGCGGCCTGCGAGGCGAACTGCGAGGCCAGCAGCCGGTCCACGGCGTCGTACGGAGGGCCGCCGCGGGCGCGCGGCAGGGCGAGGGTGCCGATCAGCTGGCCGCCGCTCTGGAGCGGCAGCATCATGCTGGGGCCGAAGCGCTCCCGTACGTGCGTGGTCATCCGGGGGTCGGTCGCCGAGTCCTCTATGAAGACCGGCTCGCCGCCCAGGAGTTGCGTCAGGACCGGGCTGCCGGGGGCGATCGCCGTGCCGACCAGGTCTCCGGGGTCCCCGTGCGTGGAGGCGGCCACGATCTCCATGCCGCCCTCGGGGGTCGGCTGGAGCACCACGCCGGCCGCGGCGTCCGCGAGCAGCCGGGCCCGTTCGGCCACGCACATCAGGGCGTCCGCCGCGGGCCGGCCGGCCAGCAGGGTGGTGGTGACGGCGGCGGCGCCCTCGATCCAGCGCTCCCGGCGGCGCGCGGTCTCGTACAGCCGGGCGTTGCCGATCGCTATCCCGGCCTGGGAGGCCAGGACGCGCAGCAGGGCGATGTCCTCGTCGGTGAACGCGCCGCCGCCGCGCTTCTCGGTCAGGTAGAGGTTGCCGAAGACCTCCGTGTGCACCCGGATCGGGACGCCCAGGAAGCCGCGCATCGGCGGGTGGCCCGGCGGGAAGCCGGCCGCGCGGGGGTCTTCCGTGAGGTCGTCCAGCAGGAGCGGGCGCGGGTCGGTGACGAGCGCGCCGAGCACCCCGGAGCGGCCGTCCGGAAGGTGCGGGATCGCGGCCCGCTGGGCCTCGGTCATCCCGGCCGTGAACAGCGCGGTCAGCCGGACGCGCTCGGGGTCGACGACCCCGAGCGCCGCGTACCGCGCGGAGCACAGCTCGGCCGCCGAGTCCACTATGTGCTGGAGGGTGGTGCGCAGCTCAAGCTCGGAGCCGACGCTGAGCACCGCCTCCAGCAGCACCGGGAGGCTCGCCGCCTCGTCCTCGGGCTGCTGCCCGACGTCGGTCATCCGGCCAGTGGGTTGAGAACCATGGGGGCGATCTTCCCTTCGAGCATCGCGCCGAGACCGAGCACGGCGCACACGTCCGGCCGTTCCGCGATGGCCACGGGCATTCCGGTGGCGTCCCGCAGCATCTGGTCCAGCCCGGGCAGCAGGGCGCTGCCACCCACCATCATGATCCCCCGGTCCGTCAGGTCGGCGACCAGGTCCGGCGGGCAGTCCCGGAGCACCTTGCCGATGCCGTCGAGCACGGCGGTCAGCGGGGTGCGGATGACGTCGCGCACGGCCGCGGTGTCCACGTGGACGGAGCGGGCCAGCCCGGTGGCCACGTCGCGGCCGTGGATCAGGGTGGAGGCCGGTCCGTCGCCGGTGATCCCGGCGCCGTGCAGGGCCAGCTGGAGCGGTCGGACCGCCTGGCTGGGCAGCATCAGCTCGTGCGCGTGGCGCAGGTGCTGGACGACGGCGTGGTCGATGGCCTCGCCGCCGACGGGGACCCGTACGGCGGTGACGATGGAGCCGAGGGAGAGGACTGCCACCTGGGTGGCCGCGGCCCCGCACACCATGATCATCGTCGCGGTCGGCTGCTCCACGGGCAGTCCGCAGCCGACGGCCGCCGCGATCAGGGTGTCGACGAGCTCGACGCGCCGGGCGCCGAGCCCGACGAGGGTCTCCACGGCGGCCCGCTGGGCCAGCGGGTCCGCGTCGTGCGGCGTGCAGGCGGCGGCCCGCAGTCGCGGCTTGCGGCGCAGGGCGCGGCGCAGTTTCTCGCCGAGCAGGTGGCGCAGCATGCGTTGGGCCATCTCGATGTCGACGACGGTGCCGCCGGAGACGGGACGCACGACCCGGATGTAGTCGGGTGTGCGGCCGGTCATCCGCTCGGCGAAGGTCCCCACGGCGATGAGTGCGCCGGTCCGCGTGTTCACCGCGGCGCAGCTGGGCTCGTCGACCACGAGGCCGGCGCCCTTGACGTACACGCGGGTCCTGGCCGCCCCCAGGTCGACGGCGACGTGGCAGCGGCGCAACTGCTCAAGACTGACGGTCACGGCAGATCCTCCCGAGAGCGCTGACGCAAGAAGACCGACGGAACTGCCGGTCGCTTTTCATATCATCTCGGGCATTTCGGACTTACCGCCCGTTGAGCTGCTCCGGCCGGGGGGTGTGTCGAGGCTGCAAGGGGGTGGATTTCTGTACCGACAGGCAGCACCATGCCCGCACCGCACGCGCTACTCACGCGTAACAAGGTAAAGGGGACCCGATGCTGACGACCCGCCAGAGGATGCCGGCGCTCCTGGCGCTCTGCTTCGCGCTGCTCGCGCCCCCGGCGGCCCATGCCGCCGACCGGGCCGGGGCCGGGACCCCTGACCGGGCGTCATCGCACCGTCCGGTGGTCTTCGTGCACGGCTACAACGCGGACCCGGGCGTCTGGGGAGCCCTCCGCGAGGACCTGCGCGCCGCCGGGTACGCCGACTCGGAGCTCTTCTCCTTCGGCTACGACACCCACCAGTCGGTCAACGAGGTCCTCTCCGGCCGGCTCGCCGCCTACGTCGAGGACGTCCGCAGGCAGACCGGCGCCGCCAAGGTCGACGTGGTCGCGCACTCCTTCGGCTCGCTGGTGAGCCGCTGGTACGTGAAGTTCGGCGGCGGCGGGGCCACCGTGGACCACTGGGTCTCCCTGGCCGGCCCCAACCACGGCACCTCCACCGCGTGGGCCTGCGCCCTGTGGGACCAGGCCTGCCGGGACATGACCCCCGGGTCGTACGTGATGAAGAACCTGAACGGCGGGGACGAGACCCCGGGCGCCGTGAAGTACGCGACCTTCTGGTCGAACTGCGACGAGGTCGTCAACCCGGACTCCAGCGTCCCCCTCGCCGGAGCCGCCAACACGCCGGTCGGCTGCCTGAAGCACAACGACCTGCTCGGCGACGACGCCACCTCGGCCGGCGTACGGGCCTTCCTGGCCTCCTGATCCACCGGACACCCCCTAATCGGCAGGGGTCGAGACGCGCTGGAGCAGGCCGTAGGTGAACTCCGCCACGCACGGCCCGCCCGGCACCTCGAAGGCCAGGCGCCAGCGCGTCGGCGCGGTGCCCTCCATCGGCCGCACCGGGGCGAAGGCCCGCGCCACCTCGTCCACCGTCGCCGACCAGGGCCGCAGGTCCGCCGCCGTCTCCAGTACGGGTCCACGCGCGCCCGGGGCCCGTACCAGCCACTCGTTCCACACCGCCCCGTCCGGCGCGGCCAGCACCTCGAAACGCAGGTCGGGCCAGAGCGGCACCGGCCACAGCAGGGCCTCGCACTCCAGGTCGCCGATCGTGCGACGTTCGGCGGACTCGGGCGGGCCCAGCACCGAGCGGTAGCGGGCCAGGGCGCCGCGGGAGCGGGGCGAGCGGACCATCGCCTGCCAGCGTTTGTTGGCCTCGCGCTGGTCCGCGAGGGAGGCGCCGAGCCGGCGGCGGGCCTCGTCCGCGAGCTCCGGCTGGAAGTCCGCCATCCGCCTGAGCAGCACCAATTGGAAGGCGGCGGGCCCGAAGAAGGTCATGGAGGACACGATTCCACACAGGATCCTTACGTTCTCGGGATCCGGATGTAGCCGATCACCACGTAGCCTGCGGGCGCTATGAGCTATTGCCCTGCCTGTCGGAGGCACCTCAACGGCGCACTGGCGTGCGCCGGCTGCGGGACCCCGGCCGAGTACCTGACCGCAGCCCCGCCCGCTGCCGGGAGCCCCGGGGCGCCCGGATACGCGGTGCCGCCGGTGCCCGAGGCGCCGACCGCGCTGGCCGACGTGTTCGCGGACTCGCTCGTCACGCTGTCCGTCCCGAACGAGCGCAGGGCCGGTGCGCGCCGCCGCGCCGAGCGCCGCAGACGCAGCCGGATGGCGTTGACGGTCACCCTCGGGGTGCTGCTCGCCACCGCGGCCTCGCTGCTGGTGGTCCGGATGACCGCGGAGGGGGAGCGCACCGACCGCGCCTCCGAGGTGGTGCTCACCGACGACGGCCCGCAGCAGCCCGCTCCGCTGCCGGACCTGCCGACCTCGGGCGCCCCCTCGGCCCCGGGCGGCAAGGCGACCGCGAAGGTCGCCGCCGGACCCACGAAGAAGGCCGCGCCCGTGAGCCTCACACCGGGCCCGACGGCTTCCATACCCGCGCCGACGCTGTCGGAGACGCCCTCGGGCTCCCCCAGCCCGTCGAAGTCCGGAAAGCAGAAGGGCAAGCCCTCGCCGAGCGGGGCGGCTTCGGGCACCCCGACGCCGGTGGGCACCGGGATCCCGACGCCCACACCCACGCCGACGAAGACGAAGTGCAATTCCTGGTGGAACCCGCTCTGCTGGTGACCCGAGGCGCCCTGCCGGCCTGAGCCGGCCCCGACGCCCGCCGGGCCGGGCCGGCCGGTGGTCCCGTCAGCCCAGCATCCGCTTGAGCAGGTCGCGCAGGACCGCCCGCTCCGCCGGGGACAGCCCGGCCAGCGGCTCGCGCGCGAAGTCCAGCGACTCGCGCAGCCGCTCCGCGGTCTGCCGGCCCTCCTCCGTGGGGGCGGCCAGCTTCACCCGGCGGTCGGCGGGATCCGGCTGCCGCTCGACCAGGCCGCGTGTCTCCAGCCGGTCCACGATCCCGGTCACGTTCGACGGCTCGCAGCGCAGCTTCTGCGCGATGCGGCGCATCGGCATCGGCTCCAGGGCGAGCATGTTGAGCACCTTGGCCTGCGCGCCGGTCAGCTGGTGGCTGGCGGCCGCGTGCTCGTACTCCATGTGGTACCTGGCCACGACATCGCCGATGAGCTCGACGACCTCGATGGTCACTGGGTCTGTGCGACGACTGGGCATGGATCCAGAGTACCGACTTACTTGACAACATGAAATATCCAGGCGCATGGTTGTTTCACCCAGTGAAGCAATTCCGTTCTCATCAGGAGCGCCGCATGTCCGAGATCCCCGCCGTGAGCCGCGAGTGGCACCTCGTCCGTCGCCCGCAGGGCTGGCCCGTCGCCGAGGACTTCGCCCTGCGCGAGGTGCCCGTGTCGGCCGAGCCCGCCGCCGGCCGGATCCTCGTACGGAACCTCCACATGTCCGTGGACCCGTACATGCGCGGCCGGATGAACGACGTGAAGTCCTACATCCCGCCCTTCCAGCTCGACGAGCCGATGCAGGGCGGTGCGGTCGGCGAGGTCGTCGCCTCCGCCGCCGAGGGCTTCGCCGTGGGCGACCACGTCCTGCACCACCTGGGCTGGCGCGAGTACGCGGAGCTCGACGCGAAGCACGTCACCAAGGTCGACTCCTCGCTCGCCCCGCTCTCCGCCTACCTCGGCGTGCTCGGCATGCCGGGCCTGACGGCCTACGCCGGTCTCTTCGAGGTCGCCTCCTTCAAGGAGGGGGACTCCGTCTTCGTCTCCGGCGCGGCCGGTGCGGTCGGCAGCCTCGTCGGGCAGTTCGCCAAGATCAAGGGCGCCTCCCGGGTGATCGGCTCCGCCGGCTCGGACGAGAAGGTGACGCTCCTCACGGAGAAGTACGGCTTCGACGCCGCCTTCAACTACAAGAACGGCCCCGTCGCCGAGCAGCTCCCCCCGGCCGCACCCGACGGCGTCGACGTCTACTTCGACAACGTCGGAGGGGACCACCTGGAGGCCGCGATCTCCTCGATGAACGTGCACGGCCGGGCGACCCTGTGCGGAGCCATCGCCGGCTACAACGACACCGAGGCCGCCCCCGGCCCGCGCAACCTGGTGCAGGTCATCGGCAAGCGGCTGCGCCTTCAGGGAATCCTCGTGGGCGACCACGCCGGACTCCAGCAGCAGTTCGTCCAGGACGTCGCCGGATGGCTGCGTTCCGGTGAGCTCCGGTACGACGAGACCGTCGTCGAGGGCGTCGAGAACGCGACCTCCGCCTTCCTCGGCATGCTGCGCGGCGAGAACACCGGAAAGATGATCGTTTCTTTCACCGGTTAGTCTCTCTGTACACCGTTGTGACCGTGGGCGCGAGTCGCGACGATTACCAGGAGGATTTTCTTACATGTCCATCCAGCAGTCCGACGTCGCGTACACCGCTGTCGCCACCGCCGAGAACGGCCGTGACGGCCGCGTCGCCACCAACGACGGCCAGCTCGACGTCGTCGTGAACCCGCCGAAGGAGCTCGGCGGCAGCGGCGCCGGCACCAACCCGGAGCAGCTGTTCGCCGCCGGCTACAGCGCCTGCTTCCAGGGCGCCCTGGGTGTCGTCGCGAAGAACGTGAACGCCGACATCTCCGGCTCCACGGTCACCGCCGAGGTCGGCATCGGCAAGAACGACGAGGGCTTCGGCCTGATCGTCAAGATCTCCGCCGTGATCCCGAACGTGGACGCCGCCACCGCCAAGGAGCTCATCGAGAAGGCCCACGAGGTGTGCCCCTACTCGAAGGCCACCCGCGGCAACATCACCGTCGAGCTCGCCGTCTGATCCGGCACCGCTCGCCGAAGGCCGCACCCCATGGGGTGCGGCCTTCGCCGTGACCGGGGCCCCATAAACTTCCGCCATGCGTGATCTTGCGGAGGGGTTCCGGTACCTGCTGGCCGGACAGAGATGGGTACTGCGTCACGGCCGATGGCTGGGGTTCGGGCTGCTGCCCGGGCTGGTCTCACTGGTCCTGTACGCGGGCGCGCTGATCGGGCTCGGCTACGGCGCCGACGACTTCACCGCCTGGGCCACCCCCTTCGCCGACGACTGGAGCTCGGCCTGGCTCGCCCTGTTCCGCGGCTTCCTGACCTTCCTGGTCTTCGGCCTCGGGCTCTTCCTCGCGGTCATCACCTTCACCGCCGTGACCCTGCTGATCGGCCAGCCCTTCTACGAGTCCCTCTCCGAGCAGGTCGACCGCAGCGAGGGCGGCAAGGTGCCCGAGTCCGGGCTCCCGCTCTGGCAGGAGCTGTGGATCTCGGCACGGGACAGCCTCCGGGTGCTCGGCCGGGTGCTGCTGTACGGGATCGGGCTCTTCGCCCTCGGCTTCATCCCCGTGATCGGGCAGACGGTGGTCCCCGTGCTCGGGTTCTGCGTCTCCGGCTGGTTCCTGACCCAGGAACTCACCTCCGTGGCCCTCCAGCGGCGCAAGGTGGAGCTGCCCGAGCAGATGTCGCTGATGCGCTCGCGACGGCTGCTGGTACTGGGCTTCGGCGTACCGCTGGTGCTGGCGTTCCTGGTGCCGCTGGTCGCGGTGTTCCTGATGCCGGGCGCGGTGGCCGGGGCCACCCTGATGGTGCGCGACCTGCGGCAGGAGAACGGGCAGGACGAGGAGCCGGCCGGAACCGCTCCGGCCGGCCCCGCGCAGCCCGACGGCTTCGGTCCGCCCTCGCCTGGCTTCGCCTGAGCCGGACCGGACGGCCGGGCGGCGGCCGTGAGGTCGGACAGCCGGACAGCCGGACAGTGGGGCAGCCGGACAGTGGGGCAGCCGGACAGCCGGACAGCCGGACAGCCGGACAGCCGGACAGTGGGGCAGCCGGACAGTGGGGCAGCCGGACAGTGGGGCAGGGCGGACTACCGCTTCAGCAGGGTGATGGCCCCCGTGGTGTCTTCGCCGCCGTGTGACGCGGGGTCCGCCTCCAGCCTCCGCCGCATCAGCTCCAGGTACGGGGCGATCAGCTCGGTGCTCACCCCCTGCTCCGCGGCGGTCCGCAGCAGGGTGCCGGACGCCGCCACCTGCATGGCCAGGTTCGACTCCACGCCCGAGGTGAAGTCCCGGGAGGTGAGCCGCTCGGCGGCGTTGCCCACGAAGAACCCCATCGCGCCGAGCCAGGCCGACAGCAGCGGGGCCAGGTCCTTCGGCGCGATGTCCTCGCCCTCGATCAGGGCGTAGGCGTGCGAGATCCCGGCGAACAGGCCGCACATCGCGCTGAGCAGCGCCACGTCGTGCAGAGCGGCGTGCCCGGCATCCTCGCCGACGAAGCGCGCCCCGGCCGGGGCCTCCAGGGCGGGGCGGTGGACATCGAACAGGGCCCGCGAGCCGCTGTAGAAGACGTAGCCCCCGGCCCCGGGCCCGATCATGGACGGCGTGCCCATGATGCCGCCGTCCAGGAACCGGGCACCGCGCGCCTCGGCCCAGGCGGCTCGCGTCCGCCCCTCGGAGGGGGTGCCGGTGGTGAGGTTGACCAGGTCCTTGCCGGTGAGGTCGATCCCGTCCAGGACGGCCTCGACGGACGCGTCGTCCAGGAGGCACAGGACGACGAGGGGGCTCGCGGCCACCGCCTCGGCGGGGCTCGCGGCGACGGCGGCGCCGTCGGAGGCCAGGGCCTCGGCCTTGGCGGACGTACGGTTCCAGACGGTGAGGGGGTACCCGGCGGCGAGCCAGGTGCGGGCCAGGGCGGTGCCCATGTCGCCGAGTCCGAGCAGGGTGATCGGGTTGCGCGGTGTGTTGTCGTTCATGACGTTCAGCCTGTTCGCAGGCACGTGAGTGCTCAAGTACGCACTTCGGAGTGGGTGGTTACCCTGAGGTGAGCGAACAGGTGGGAGGGGTGTGCGATGGCGGTGACACGGAGGCCCGGCGCGGACCACTGCGGGATCGCAGCGGCGATGTCCGTGATCGACGGCAAGTGGAAGGTGTCGCTCCTGTGGGAACTGGAGCAGCGTCCGCGCCGCTTCGGTGAACTGCGCCGGCTGGTGCCGGGGGTCTCGGAGAAGGTGCTCGCCGCCCAGCTGCGCGAGCTGGAGACGGACGGCATCGTGCACCGCGAGGTGTACGAGGAGGTCCCGCCGCGCGTCGAGTACTCCCTGACCCCGCTCGGCCAGGAGCTGAACACGGCCTTGGAGGCCCTGGGCGCCTGGGGCTCCAAGCACCTTCTCCCGGTGACCGCCTAGAGCACCGGCTAGGCCGGGCGCGGCATCACCCACACGGCCTCGGCCGTCGCACAGACCTCGCCGTCGGCGGTGGCCAGGGCCGTGCCCGCGGTGTACTTGCGGTCCGCAGAGGACAGCATCCAGGAGTACGAGACGAGCCCCTGGCCCACCGGCACGGGCCGCACCAGCAGGGCCGTGAGCGCGGCCGTGACCGCGCCCGCCGGGCGGCCGTCGAGCACCCGCCCGGCCGCGTTCCCGGGGCAGTCCAATGCGCCCCACACCAGCTCGGGAGGGAGTAGACCGTCCGGGCCCGCGAGAGCGGCTCCGGGGGTCCAGGCGGTGGCGACGAGGTCGCGGCCCGGCACCGGCCCGCAGTGCAGCCGCAGTCCGGTGGACGCGGTGCGGCCGAGCCCGCAGCCGAAGCAGTCGGTCTGTCCGTCCGGCGGGGCCGCCCGGTAGGCCTCGGCGGCCGCTTCGGCCTCGGCCCAGGACGGGGGCCGCGGTACCGGCCCGGTGAGCTCGGCGGGGGCCGCGGCGGCCAGCAGCAGTTCGCCGTCCGTCAGGGAGCAGCCGCCGTCGGGGGTCGAGGCGAGCCGGACCGGCAGCCCGGTCGGCACGGGCCGCCGGAAGTCCACCCGGACCTCCGGCGCGGCGGCGCGGCCGGCCAGCAGGCCCGCCACGTAGCCGCCGAAGGCCACTCCCGGATAGCCGTGCAGGTGCTCGGGGACGGTGATCGTCTCGAAATCGGCTCTCATGCCGGCCACCTCATCACACGCCGACCTCGGCCGTGACCACCGAGGGCGTACGGTCGTCCGCCTCGGCCGCCGGCTCCCCGCCCGGCCCCCACACCGCCGCGCCCCCGCAGCCCGTCCACGGCCCCGCGGGTCCCACGTGGTTGGCGAGGACCACGTACAGGCCGTGCTCCTTCGCGATGCCGGGGTGGACGGTGGCGCGCTCCCGGATCCCGCCGCCCGTCCCGTACAGGGAGCTCGCCAGGTGCACCCGGCAGCCGTCGGCCGCGGCCCGGCCGGTCAGCTCGGGGAAGTGGTTGTCGTAGCAGATCCCCAGGGAGAAGCGGATCCCGCCGAGTGCGAAGCGGCCGTCGGCCGCGCCCGGCTGGAAGACGCCCTGTTCGTGCCGGTAGAGGTGCTGCTTCAGGTACGTGGTCACGTGCGCGCCGTCCGCGTCGTGCACCAGCGTCGCGATGGCGGGCCGAGGGCCGCCGGTGGGTACGGCGACGCCCACGGCGGTGGCGATGCCGGCGGAGCGCAGCGGGTCCAGCCGGGGGTCGTCGGCGCCCGTCCACAGCCCGGGATCGGAGGCCAGCGCCGCCAACTCGTAGCCGGTCAGCGTGAACTCGGGGAAGACGACCAGCTCGGCGCCCTGCTCCCGGGCCGCGACGGCGAGCGCGGCCGCCCGTGCGGCGTTGGCGGGAACATCGGCGGGTATGCAGGTCAGCTGCGCTGCGGCGATCTTCACCCGGCTCAGCATGCCAGGCCGGCGGCGGTCTCCTTCAGCAGGGCGAGGAAGGCCGTGGCGGCGGGGGAGGGCGCGATCCCGAGCGGGGTCGCGGCGTAGACCCGGCGGCGCGGGGTGTCCTCGGGATGCAGCGGGACGAGCACGAGGTCGGCCCGCGCGGAGGAGGCGGCGAGCGCGGGCATCAGGGTGATGCCGAGCCCGGCGGCGACGAAGCCCTGTTTGGCGATCCAGTCGGCGGCGAACAGACCGGCGCGCGGGCGGAAGCCCCGGGCCACCGCCGAGCCCAGCAGGGTGTCCTCGGGGCGGGTGCCGCCCGTGATCCACACCTCGTCGGCGAGCTCGGCCAGCCGCAGGCCGGCGCGGCCGGCGAACCGGTGCCCGAGCGGCAGGGCCACGTACATCCGCTCGTCGAGCAGGTGGTGCGGGGTGCACCCGTTCGGCGGCTCACCGGAGGTGGCGGCCACCACCGCGAGGTCGAGGTCCCCGGAGGCCAGCAGTGCCAGGTGCCGTGCCGACAGGCCCTCGGCGCGGGTGACTTCGACCGCGGGGTGGCGGGTGCGGAACACGGCCAGGGAGCGCGGCAGCAGCGCGGCGTCGGCGGTGGCGAAGGAGCCGATCCGCAGCCGGCCGGCGCCGAGCGTGCGCAGCGCTTCGAGTTCGGCGCGGGCGGCGCGCAGCCGCTCGCCGACGGCCTCGGCGTGCGGGAGCAGGATCCGGCCGGCCTCGGTGAGCCGGACCCCGCGGGGAAGACGGTCGAAGAGCGGGGTGCCCCACTCGTCCTCCAGGGTCTGGATCTGCCGGGAGACCGCGGACTGGGTGTAACCGAGGGAGCGGGCGGCGGCGGTGAAGGAGGCCAGGCGGGCGACGCGCAGGAAGACCTCGTACAAGCCGTGCGAGGCGTGCGGGATGGAAAGGGCGACCGGGACGGACGGGACGGGTGAGGTATGCGGACCGGGCATGTTCCCCATGCTAGACATTCGCTTGTCGCATGTCCGGGCCGGATCTAGCGTCGGGGCATGCACTCGACGGATACGGCACAGAAGATCGCATTCCTCGGCCTCGGCAACATGGGCGCCCCGATGGCCCGTCACCTGCTCGACAGGGGCCACGCGCTGACGGTGTGGAACCGGACGCCGGGCAGGACGCGGCCACTCGCGGAGGCCGGCGCGGCCGTCGCCGACACGCCCGCCGAGGCGGTGCAGGGGGCGGACCTCGTCATCACGATGCTGGCCGACCCGGACGCCCTGCGGGCCGTCTCCGAGGGCGTGATCCCGGCCCTGCGGCCCGGTGTCCACTGGATCGACACCTCGACGGTCGGGCCGGACGCGGTGCGCGAGCTCGCGCAGCGGCTGCCGGCGGGGGCGACCCTGACCGACGCGCCCGTGATGGGGAGCGTGGACCGGGCGGCCGCGGGGGAGTTGTGGGTGCTGGCCGGGGGACCGCTGCCGGACCCCGTCCGCGAGGTGCTGGACGCACTCGGGGAGGTCACCGAGTGCGGTCCGGTCGGCGCGGGCGCCGCGCTCAAGCTGGTGCTGATCAACGCGGTGGTCGGCGGGGTCGGCCTGGTGGCCGAGGCGCTGACGCTGGGCCGTGAACTGGGCCTGCCCGAGGCCCTGGTCCGCGCGGAGCTCGCCCGGGGGCCGCTGGCGGGCGCGGTGGCACGCGCGTACGCGGACGCCTCCCACTTCCCGGTGGCCCTGGCCGCGAAGGACGTGGCCCTGGCCACCGGCCGCGCCCCGCTCCCGATCCTGGAGGCGGTGCGGGCCACGCTCACGGCCCGCCCGGACCTCGCGGACCAGGACCTCTCGCGGATCAGGCCGGGCGCCGCCTAGGCGGCGGGCGCCGGGCCGCCCGGGAGCCCGCCGCGCGTGCGGACGAGGGCGAGTTCCGTCAGGTTGAGGATGGTGACCAGCGCCGTCAGGAGCGCCAGGGCGCCCAGCGAGGGCAGCAGCGCGGCCGGCGGCAGCAGGGCCAGGGCGACGGCGGCGGCCACCAGCCGGGTCACCGACCAGGACCGGAACAGGTGCCAGCGCGTGTACCCGAAGGTGGCGAGGTAGAGGGCGCAGCCCCCGTACAGGAGGGCGGCCACGCCGAGCGGGAGCCGTTCGCCGGGGTGCGCGACGGCCTCGGCCATGCCGACCGCCACCGCGATGACCGAGGCGATCAGCGAGAGGTGCCCGTACGAGAGGACCTGCCGGGCCACGTCCGCCCGTACGGACGCCGTCTCCAGCCCGTGCCGGACCGCGCTCGCCGCCAGGTGGAAGTACACCCACCACAGGCTGCAGACCAGGGTGAAGGCCACGGCGACGGCCGCGAGCGAGCCGGCGCCGAGCTCGGCGGCGGAGGCCACCGGGGCGCCGACGGCGACGATCGACTCGCCCAGCGCGATCATCACGAACAGGCCGAACCGTTCGGCGAGGTGCCCCGATTCGAAGTCCAGGCGCATCATGTTGCGGCGCGTCAGCCGGGGCGCGGCCAGGTCCACGGCGGCTGCCAGCGCCCACAGCCCGATCCGGGCCCCTCCGTCGAGGAAGGCGCCGGCCAGCAGCAGCGGGCCGCTGATCAGCACCGACAGGACGGCCGGGGTGGGCCTCGGGCGCCGTCCGGGGACGTGCGCCAGCGCCGCGAGCAGCAGGCGGGCGCAGAAGTAGGCACCGGCGAACAGCGGCCCGCGGTCCCCGTAGGCCTCCGGCAGGGCCAGGGCCATCATCAGGCCGCACAGCCCGGCCGCGAAGAGCGCGATCCGGTTCAGCGGCCGTTCCGCGTCATGGGTGTTGGAGTACACGGTGTTGCCGACCCACACCCAGTAGATCGGTATGAACGCGATCACGGCCCGTCCGGTGCCGCTCCAGCCGTGGTCGTGGTGGAGCAGCGCCGACACCTGCGTCACGGCGAACACCAGCACCAGGTCGAAGAAAAGCTCCGACCACGCGACCTTCTTCTCGGTCTCCATCCCCAAATCCCCCCGGTAGCCCGTCGGGAGAAGGATGCACGGACGGCTCCGGCGGCTGCGCGGCGGGGCCCCGCATCAGGGCCCCGGCGTTCCTCCGGCGCGGTGCGTCAGGCGGGGACGGCCACGGACTCGATCACGACGTGGTGGTCGGAGTAGGCCGAGTCGGCCACCGCGCACCAGCGCCGGGTCTCACTGCCGAAGAGGTGGTCGATCTTCCTGCCGGAGTCGTGGGTGGGGCGGCCGGTGCGCGAGGCGCCCGTCTGGTCGCACTCCTGGTAGCCCTCGGTGCCCGGGCCGGTGGAGTAGAGGCCGGCGGGCCACACCCAGGCGTCCTTGTCGTCCGGGTCGTCCGGGGGCAGCGCGTTGAAGTCCCCGCCGAAGACCGTCCTGGGGAAGGTGTTCACGATGCCCTTGATCTCCGCGAGCTGGTCGTCCCGGTAGTCCCAGGTCGGGTGGTCCGGGTTGCTGCCGAGGGGCGAGGTGTGGACGTTGCACAGCCGGACGTTCCAGTACACCGCCGTCGCGCACTGGAAGGGCCTCTGCTGGCCGACGTACGGCTGCGTCAGCGGGTACTCCCGGGCGTCCGCCATCTGGCCCTTGAGCACGATCGCCGTCCCGATGCGGTCGGCCCGCCCGGTGTCCTCACCGCAGCGGCTGTTCCACTTGCCGTCGGCTCCCTGGGACCACTGGTACGGGACGAAGTTCTTGCTCCAGCCCGGGCCCAACCGGTCCATCAGCTGGGTGAGATCGTCCTCGCACACTTCCTGGAGGAGCGCGGCGTGGACGTAGTTGTTCTGGACGTGGTACCTGACCACGTCGATCTTCTGCTGCGGAGTGCCGGTCCCCTCGCAGTGCCAGGTGGAGCGCTGCGAGCCGCACATGTTCCACGACATGACCTGGAGGTTCTTCGCCGTGGCGACCCCGGCCTCGGCCCGGCCGGGCACGACCGCCACATCGACGCCGTCACCGGCCCCGTCGGCCGCGGCCGACGGCGTGCCGAGCGCGGCGGTCAGCACCAGCCCGGTCACCACGCCGGCCGTTCTCCTCAGCGATCCCGACATTCCCATGGACCCCCCGATCCTCGTCCTCGGTTCGTATGGACGATCAAGGTATACGCCGGTCCGGAGCCGGTCAGGGGTGGGTCTCGGGGCCCCGCAACAGCGTGAGGAAGGAGCGGAACGCGGCCGGCATGTCCACCGACTCCGGGGCGAGCAGCCACTGGTACTGGAGCCCGTCCATGACGGCCGTCAGCAGCGGGGCCGCCTGTTCCGGGGTGAGGCCCGACGGGAGGCGGTCGCCGAACTCGGCGTGCAGCAGCGAGGCCATCTCCCGGCGGACCTGCTCGTAGCGGTCGGTGAAGAACGCGCGGGCCGGATGCCCCTCGGTGACGCTCTCGCCGAGCAGCGCCGAGAAGGTCTGGACGATGCCCGGGCGCATGGCGTTGTACTCCACCAGCGAATCCAGCAGGTCCAGGCGCCAGCCGCCCGCCGATACGCGCGAACCGCCGCCCGTGTCCCACCGGTCGCGCTCCTCCAGCACCGCGACCAGCAGGGCCTCCTTGGTGGGGAAGTAGTGCAGCAGCCCCTGCTGGGTCAGGCCCACGCGCTCGGCGACGGTGGCCAGGGCGGCGCCCCGGTAGCCGCGCTCCGCGATCACTTCGAGGGCCGCGAGGACGATCTCCTCGCGGCGCTCCTCGCTCCTGGCTCGGACCATCGCCCCGCACCCCTTTCCTTCACGGCCTCCAGAGGACCGTACGGCATCCCTATGTCACGAACACATCACGAACCCTACCGTTCAACAGGGAACGGGTCCACGATGGGGGCACCGCACAGCACCCGCACCGCAATCGACGAGGAGGCACGGCCGTGACCGATGCCGATCAGGCCCGCGAGCAGATCCGTGAAGACGCCGTGGAAGCGGCCCTGGACAAGCTGGATCTCGACACCAAGGCCCGCCTGCTTTCCGGGCAGGACATGTGGACCCTCCCCGAGATCCCCGAGATCGGGCTGAAGTCCCTGATCATGTCCGACGGCCCCATCGGGGTCCGCGGCGTGCGCTGGACCGCCGACGACCCGTCCATCGCGCTGCCCTCGCCCACCGCGCTCGCCGCCGCCTGGGACCCGGAGCTCGCCCGCCGGGCCGGCCGGCTCCTCGCCCAGGAGGCCCGCCGCAAGGGCGTCCACGTCCTCCTCGCCCCCACCGTCAACCTGCACCGCTCCCCGCTCGGCGGCCGGCACTTCGAGTGCTACTCCGAGGACCCCCACCTCACCGGCGCCATCGGCAGCGGCTACGTGAACGGCGTCCAGGACGGCGGCGTCGGCACCACCGTCAAGCACTTCGTCGGCAACGACGCCGAGACCGAGCGGTTCACCGTCGACAGCGTCATCGCCCCGCGGCCGCTGCGCGAGCTCTACCTGGCGCCCTTCGAGGCCATCGTCGCCAACGCCCACCCCTGGGGCATCATGACCGCCTACAACCGGGTCAACGGCACGACGATGACCGAGCACCAGTACCTGGTCAACGAAGTCCTGCGCGCCGAGTGGGGCTTCGACGGCTACAACGTGTCCGACTGGATGGCCGCCCGGTCCACCACGGGGGACATCCTCGGCGGCATGGACGTGGCCATGCCCGGCCCCCGGACCGTCTACGGACCGGCCCTCGCCGAAGCCGTACGCGCCGGGGAGGTCCCCGAGTCCGCCGTCGACACCGCCGTCCGCAACGTGCTGCGGCTCGCCGCCCGCGTCGGCGCCCTGGAGGGCGCCCCCGCCGCGGCCCGGGAGCTCCCCGCCCCGATCGACGGGCAGGCCCTGGCCCGCGAGCTCGCCGCCCGCGGCTTCGTCCTCGTGCGCAACGAGAACGGCACCCTCCCGCTCGACGCCTCCGCCGGCACCGTCGCCCTCATCGGCGCCGCGGCCCGTGACGCCCGAGTCCTCGGCGGCGGTTCCGCCACCGTCTTCCCCGAGCGGATCGTCTCCCCGCTCGACGGCCTCACCGAGGCCCTCCCCGAGGGGGCGCTCACCTACACCGTCGGCGCCGACCCCTCCGAGGAACTGACCCCCGCCGACAAGGGCTTCGAGCTCCGCGCGATCTGCCGCGACGCCTCCGGAGCGGTCGTCGGCGAGGGCAGCCTGCCGACCGGCCAGGTCCAGTGGATCGGCGACGACCTGCCCGCCGGTGCCACCTACGCGAACATGGCGAGCATCGAGGTCACCGGCACCTTCCTGCCGCGCGAGAGCGGCGAGCACGCCTTCGGCACCCGCGGCCTCGGCGCCTTCGCCCTCGCCGTCGACGGCGAGCGGCGCTGGGAGGGCGTCCAGCAGATGGGCAACGAGGCCGACCCCTTCGAGGCCTTCTTCGGCGCCCCGAGCGAGCGCACCCGCCTCACCCTCACCGAGGGCGTGCCCGTCGAAGTGTCGCTGACCTACCAGGTCCCCGACACCAGCGGGCTCCCGATGCAGGCCATCATGTTCTCGCTGCTCCACCTCGGCCCGCAGCGCGAGGCCGACGAACTGATCGCCGAGGCGGTGGAGGCCGCCCGCGCCGCCGACACCGCCGTCGTGGTCGTCGCCACCACCGAGCGCGTGGAGTCCGAGGGCTTCGACCGCGCCGACCTCGCGCTCCCGGGCCGCCAGGACGACCTGGTGCGCGCCGTCGCCGCCGTCAACCCGAACACCGTGGTCGTCGTCAACGCCGGCTCCCCGGTCGAGCTCCCGTGGCGCGAGGACGTCGCCGCCGTGCTCCTGACCTGGTTCCCCGGACAGGAGGGCGGGGCCGCGCTGGCCGACGTACTCCTCGGGAAGCAGGAGCCGGGCGGGCGCCTGCCCACCACCTGGCCCGCCCGCTTCGCCGACGCGCCCGTCACCGAGGTCGTCCCCACCGAGGGGCGCCTGGAGTACACCGAGGGCCTGTTCATCGGCTACCGGGCCTACGAGGCGCGGTCCGTCGAACCCGCTTTCCCCTTCGGGCACGGTCTCGGCTACACCGACTGGGCGTACGAGTCCCTGGAGGTCACCCCCGAGACGGTCCGGGTCCGCCTCACCAACACCGGCACCCGGCCGGGCCGCGAGGTCGTCCAGATCTACCTGGCCCCCGTCGCGGACCGTGTCGAGCGCCCGGCGAGCTGGCTGGCCGCCTTCGCCGGGGTCGAGGCGGGCCCCGGCGAGAGCGTCGAGACCGAGATC
Organism: Streptomyces sp. NPDC096339; assembly: GCF_044762985.1. NCBI lineage: Bacteria > Bacillati > Actinomycetota > Actinomycetes > Kitasatosporales > Streptomycetaceae > Streptomyces > Streptomyces sp. NPDC096339. The sequence continues at coordinate 218,871 of NZ_JBIWFI010000010.1, forward strand.
GCCCTGCCCGCCCGGGCCTTCGAGATCTGGGACGAGGAGGCCCGCGGCTGGCGGTGGATCGGCGGCACCTACGAGGTCCGCGCGAGCCACTCGCACGGCGAAACCCGACTGAGCGCGACGCTCGACCTCGCGTGACACGCCGGATGGCCTGAAATCACCCCTCTCGGGGTCGATGAGAAGCCGGATCGGGGGCAGGACCTGACACCTGCCCCCGATCCTTCGTTCATACGAGCGTCAACGCGGCGGTTCCGCGGCCGTCACCTGTCGGTGCGCCAGTTCCGCGAGCCGCGCCTGCCCGTCCTTGCCCGGATGGAACCAGTCCCAGCGGCTCAACTGCTCCGCCGAGAAGGGGTACTGGAACACCGCCCCGCCGTCGTAGCGGCACAACGCGTCCTTCGCGCAGACCTCGCGCAGCACCTCGTTGTACTCCACCACCCGCGCCCGCACCTGCTCGCGCCGGGCCGTCGCGCCCGAGCCCGCCGACAGCGGATCGGCGAGCATCGACTGACAGATGCCCAGCTTCCAGATCTGCCGCACCATCGGGCTGTCCTTGCCCTGCTCCCACAGCCGCTGGAGGTCCGGCACGCTGGAGACGTACACCTGCGAGGCGGGCGACGCGGCCCGCAGCCCGGCCAGGGCCTGTTCGAAACCGGCCCGGAACTGCGCCACCGGCGTCATCGACGAAGCCGTGGGCCGGCAGGCGTCGTTCGAGCCCACCATGACCGTGACCAGGTCGGGCTTGTGTCCGGCCGCCTCGGCGAGCTGCCCCGGCAGGTCCGCCATGCGCGAGCCGGTCACCGCGAAGTTCCAGCTGCGCCCAGGCGCCTCCACGTCCCCGATGAGGCGCGTGGCGAGGGAGCGCACCGCCGGGTCGTTGCCCGTGGCCCAGGAGACCTCCGGGCAGTCGGCCAGCACCGAACAGGCGTCGAAACCACGGGTGATCGAGTCGCCCACCGCCGCGATGGAGGCGGGCGCCGTGTTCCAACGCGGCCCGGCGTGAGCCTCCGGCCGGCCCCCACCGCCCGACCCGCCCGGGCTGCACCCCGTCATCGGACCGGCCAGCAGCACGGCCGTCGCGCCCGCGCCCGCGAATGCGCGACGCGCGCGGCGGCCTGCGGGGGTGGTGCGCATGGGAAGGTCCCCTCCTCGTCGTCCCCGTGTCATCCGGGGGTCCTGCTGAGTGAAAGCTCTGCGTTTGCGGGCTTCGGAGCGACCGTACGTCACACCATGACCCCTGGCGCACGGTAGCTTTTTCCCGTGGCGTTTCGGCCGCAAGTCCCGTAGCGCAATGTCAAATAATTTCCGTTACATTACATCACGTCACATACTGTCCGTTTTCTGGAGTTTATTCCCGACCTCGTCCCACACTGGAGGTCCCGGTGACGACACGTGGAGTTCTGTACGTGCATTCCGCGCCGCGCGCGCTCTGCCCGCACGTGGAATGGGCTGTTGCGGGAGTGCTCGGGGTGCGGGTGAACCTCGACTGGATCCGTCAGCCCGCCTCCCCAGGCACCTGGAGAGCCGAGTTCTCCTGGCAGGCCGAAGCCGGCACCGCCTCGAAGCTCGCCTCCGCACTGCGCGGCTGGCACCTGCTGCGCTTCGAGGTGACCGCGGAGCCGTGCCCGACCGCCGAGGGCGAGCGCTACAGCTCCACCCCGGAACTCGGCATCTTCCACGCCGTCACCGGCATGCACGGCGACATCCTCATCCCGGAGGACCGGCTCCGCGCGGCGCTGGCCCGGTCGGCTCGCGGCGAGACCGACCTGGAGGCCGAGATCGCCAAGCTCCTCGGCAAGCCCTGGGACGACGAACTGGAGCCCTTCCGCTACGCGGGCGAGGGCGCCCCGGTCCGCTGGCTCCACCAGGTGGTCTGATCTTGTAGGGCATGAAAAAGGGGCCCCGCCCGGCGGCGGGCCGGGGGGGGGCCCCGTTTTATTGCGACCAAAAAAAACCCAGAGGGCGGCGGGGGCGGAGCTGGGGGGGCCCGCGACCCGGGCGTGGTTTTTGG